>JBLHVT010000074.1:0-15866 GCA_047628735.1 Glaciecola sp. | reverse complement strand
CGAAGCCCGAAAGCGCGAAGCCCGAAGCCCGAAGGGTATAAGCAGGCTTAAGCCTGCTTATATTATTGACTCGTCTATCCATGGACTCGGGCTGCGCCCAGCTTTAGGCTGCACTAATTCGCTCTAGGCGAATTGGTCCGTCCCAACCCACCATCTCTAATTTTCCTATCCCACGACTACACTTTTCCCAATCTTAAGTTGTGGCTGTCCCCTCTGAGCAGTCCCCTCTGAGCATGGTAGAGAAAAAGTGCCACGCCACTGATATGAATTACCGCTACGGTTTGCTCTTGCGAACATAATTTAAAATTGAAACAGGAACGACTTTTCTAACCGGAAAGCCGTCGATCTCTTTCCGGTTAATGATACGGTTTAAACGGCTTTCAATGGCGCATAAATTTTTAAAATCGCCCATCGCTACAAACGATATGGCTTCACCTGTAGCGCCAGCACGACCCGTTCGGCCAATGCGGTGAATGTATTCTTCAGGCTTAAAGGGCAGGTCATAATTAACAACGCGACTCAGTTCACCAATATCTATACCGCGGGCGGCAACGCCAGTGGCAATTAAGTATTTTAGTTTCCCAGACTTAAAATCAGCTAAAATCTTTTCGCGCATGGCTTGGCTTTTATCACCGTGAATGGCATCTGCTTCAATACCGCGTTTTGCAAGTTGAGCCACCAGTTTGGCAGCAGAGTGTTTCTTCTCGATAAAAATTAACGCCTGATCCCACTTCTGCTCCTTAATTAAATGACTCAGCAAGGCAGATTTTGTGTCTTTATCTATGGTGATTAACCACTGGTCAATATTGGGTGCCGCTGTGGCTTTTGGTGAAATCGATATCTCAACAGCGGGCCGACCCATTTTGCTGGCTGAAAAATAATCGGCAAAGATGCGAACGCTATTGTTCACAGTAGCCGAAAACAATAGGTTTTGACGGTCTGCAGGTAAGCGTTCAATGATCTTTTTGATATCATCACCAAAACCCATATCCACCATTCGGTCTGCTTCATCTAACACCAGCACTTCAAGCTCATCAAAATGCAGCGAACGCTGATGAGCCAAATCCAGCAATCTGCCCGGAGTGGCCACTAAAATATCAATGCCTTTAATTAAACGCTGCTGTTGTGGCTCGCTATCAACACCGCCATAAACGGCCATAGAACTTAGGTTTAAATACCTGCCGTACTGCGCAACATTCGCAGCAACCTGCACCGCTAGTTCCCGTGTAGGGGTCAGGATAAGTGCGCGTATACGTTTACCTCGCAAGCGACGCTCTTTGTTAAATAAGGTTAATAGCGGCAGGACAAACGCGGCGGTTTTACCTGTCCCTGTTTGAGCGGAGGCAATAAGGTCTTTACCAGAAATAATGATGGGGATGGCTTGTTTCTGAATCGGGGTAGGCGTTGTATAACCCAATTCTTCAATCGCTTGTACAATAGGATCACATAATCCAAGTTTTGAAAATGGCATAGAAGCTCGGTAGATTGTCATAGAGGGGCAATACTCATTATAGCAGCAAGGGGTTTCGCAGGGTTGGTTAATCAAGGGGCAGAATTAAGTCACAGTAGTTTTAGGGTACATTTACTAGAAATTCATAGCACACTTCTTAGCAAACTCTGTTTTGTAGATTTAACCTATTGATTCATATGGGGAATCAGCCAAGCAGACTACTGGAAATCCTCGTGTCGGTGGTTCGAAAAATTGCACAGTAATTTTCAGCGAGCGCAAAGCGCGAAGCCATCAACATACTTGACAAGAAAGTTAACCCTTACCAACGGGGCCGCTGTCATAAGTGACAAACCGCCATCAAGCTCAAGAGCGGAGAGTGCGAGCGCTTTTCCACAAGACCCGACGATGAAGCTAAGGCAGGACGACAGGCACTAAAACTACTCTATGGCGCAGAAGCCGAGGCAGAAAAAAGCACTCCCCAAAGAAAGGTGCTCGCACGTTTCGTAATGTTGACAAGCTTGCTGCCTATTACATGCAGAATGAACTCAATGGCGGCAGCGGCAAAGTCATCTACAAAGTTTACATTCACGTAATCAGCAATTACTTCTTTCCAATCTTTGGAAAATACGATGTTGCCAATGTAAACGTCAAACCTTTGAGCCAGTGTATCGATTGGCGTGACACCAAAATGGAATTGGCAATTGAGGAACGACTCCGTACCAAGACTAAGAAGTTAGTCAAAGTGCCTACCCAAGCAAAAAATAGCTATCCAAATATCTGAGAAGAAATTTAACGCACGCAGAACACTATCAATACTCACAGGTCTGTCTTAAATCGGGTGTTTTATAAAGCCCTTGGGCATAAATGAATTACAATGTCGATTAAGCCAAAGCCTCTAAAAAAAGCATAAAGAACAAAAGTCATAGCACCTAGCGTATGAAGAGTAGAATTTTATCAGCTTCAACATGTAACGAGAGCGATCGATCTAGTAATTACTTCCCTCACATTCAAGCGTGATAAACAATTCGTTGTGTATTTTCCATACACCATCGGTTTTGCGCCAAGCGGTTGCATAACGCCCACTGTTTGTGGCATCAAAAGTTTCCTCATCGATCCAAGGGCCATTTTCCATCGCGAGCGGCTCAGTATTACTGACGTAAATATTTTGTGGTGTCCGCACATATTTAACATCAGCATAGCCATCAAACATAGCCTTAAGTGACTTAGTTTCGGCAGCCAAAGAAAGTACTTTTTCACCGCCCCCGTAGGTGATGATGTAATCAGTATCGAAAAAGCTAACAAACGTCTCTACATCGCGCTCTGCCATTGCAGCATTAGAGGCTTGTCGCTGTGCTTCAATCGCCTTAGCGTCTTGCACACCATTAGCGGCAGTAGCGTGCGACACTGAAAATGCCATATTTATAGTTAGGGTACAAAGGGGAATGAAGCGCATTGTAAATTTCTATTAGCTGTTGTGTTGCTAACTATATTGGAGCTGCCTTACAAAATATATTTCTGTTCCATCCAAACAGTTGCAACGTAAAAATAGTCAGCCATTCGTTCTAAATAGCCTGGTCTTTCCTGAGCGCTTGCGAGCCATTAGCCGATGATTTGATGTCATCCGACAAGTTATTCCACAGCAGGATCTTGGCTTCGATGGAAAGCGAGTTCCTCTATACCATCGCGTACATACACACCATCTAAAAACCGCTTGTAGGCCGTCCCTGCGCATTCACGCGACCACAGCATCAGTGCGTCCATGCACGTCAAGTGGACATTGAGGTTAAGAACGAACCCAAAACGCTGAAATAGAGTGACACCCCCTGTGTGGGCTTCTTTTTTTTCTTGCGCCACCCCTGGTTGGCAAGGTGAGAGGGAAATTAAATCGGTGATAGCGGCCGTGCCAGCTTGGCTCCATTGGCATATTATAAGAGGATAAATCACGCTCTCGCGACTTGACGAATGTCTGCGCCTTAAACTCGTAGAAATCTTTAGGAATGGCCTGTCTCCACAAGCACGAAAAGCCCGCAAGCGTGGCCAGTGCTCTAAAACGAAAATCCCGAACCACCGCACTAGCCTCAATGATCTCCATAGCCCTTTATACACTGCCATTTTATTGCCTAAAGGAACCCTAACAGGAAGCTCTTTAGCCTATGCTTTTGTCTCTTAATTTGTCACTTTGTATTGTCTGCTAGCTCGTTGCCGTGTGATTGGAATACCCACGGCGTCCGTAATATCAATATAGCGGTAATGGGATTTAGACGGTGTGTTTCAAAAATCTGCGCAGCATCATCTAAGAGATATTTTTGTTAGTATTCCAGACTTTATGGTTAGGGAAATACTTCGCGCAACAATAAAAGGGTAAACAATGGGGCGCTTGAATCCATAGTTATGCTGTAAATCACTCTTAACCGGACCGTTGATGGAATGAGGATTAGCTGGTGAAAAAAATAAATCAAAGTAAGCAACGCGGGCCTATTAGCCGCCGCGATTTCCTGAACGGCTGCGCAGTTAGCTTGGCCGCCGGTTCTACCCTTTCTCCACTAGACGCAATTGCTCAAGGGATCTTGGACCCTTCTATTATTCCCCCAGATTACAATCCATCCTTACTGCAAGGTTTACGCGGCAGCCATGTGGGATCGTTTGAGGTTGCTCATGAAATGCGCGATGGCAAAACCTGGCAGGCTCAAGACAGCGGCGAAAACGAATACGACTTGGTCATTGTAGGAGCGGGGATTAGCGGTTTATCTGCAGCTTATTTTTATCGCAAACAACATGGCCCCGATTCGCGCATTTTGCTTCTAGACAATCATGATGATTTTGGAGGTCATGCCAAGCGCAATGAATTCTGGCACAACGGCCGCATGCATCTGGTGAATGGCGGCACCCTGAACGTAGAAGCACCCTCACAATACAGTACGGTATCTGCGGGATTGCTGTGGGAGCTAGGCATCGATAGAACACGTTACTTCGATAAGAACCGAGACATGTTTTCGTTTTACCGCGACATGAATATGAGTAGTAGCATGTTCTTCGATAGTGAGTCTTTTGGCGAAGATAAATTAGTTGTTGGCTTCAATCAAAAACCCATTCGCGATTCCATTGCGCAATCGCCTTTAAGTGATCAAGCCAAGCGCGATGCTATTCGGCTTTACGAGACAAACGAAAATTACTTTGCTGGATCTAGCGCAGAGCAAACGCGTGAACAACTTAGTCACATGAGTTACACCGACTACCTAATTAAGGTTGTCCATTGTCACCCGGATGTTGTGAAACTTTTTCAAGCCTCATTTCATGGCTCATTTGTAGTAGGCCCGGATGCCACTCCGGCTATTTACTATCGCGACAGCGGCTTTCCGGGGTTCGATGGACTAGAGATTGAAGACTTACCAGCTAATTTGTTAGCAAACGAACCCGGTGGACAGCATGGAAGGGAAAATGCGGAGCGAGCAAGAGACGGCGACCCAGATATGTACTTCCCCGATGGCAACGCAACGATCACTCGATTGCTTGTAAGGTCCCTTATTCCCGGTTGTGTTTCTGGTTATGACATGGAAGACATCGTCACAGCTTCGGTGGATTATCAGCTTCTGGATAAGCGCAGCAACGACAGTCGAATCCGTTTAAACAGCACGGTAACGCAAGTACGCCATCTCAATGACAATCAAGTGCAAACTAGTTATGTCCTTAATGACAAAGCCTATTCGGTAAAAAGCAAGAATGTCATTATGGCTTGTTGGAATACAGTAATTCCTTACCTTTGTCCTGAGATACCGGCGCCACAAAAGGAAGCTCTATCCTACGGTGTAAAATCGCCTCTAATGTATTGTGGTGTGCTTGTGTCCAATTGGCAGCCATGGGTCGATGCAGGTATCTCTAGTGTCACGGCGCCGGGATTTACCTTTTCCAGAACCTCGCTGCAGGCATCCATCAACATGGGTGACTACAGCACTACCCGCGATCCCAGTGAACCTATTGTGGTGAGAATGTCTGCCTATTTTGATGCGCCCAATCAAGGCCTTAATCGGCGTGAACAACATTTAGCTGGCCGAAATAAAATGCTGACGACTTCTTTTGATGACTTTGAATATCAAATGCGCGACAAACTGAGCCGAGTTCTAAGCCCCTATGGTTTTGATGATGAAGCCCATATATTAGGGTTAACCATTAACCGTTGGCCCCACGGCTATACCTATTCCTACAACCCATTGTCAGACCCTGACGAATGGGCCTATAGCACCAGCCAAGACAGACCCGCTATTGTAGGTCGTAAACGCTACGGTAGAATCGCTATTGCCAATGCCGATGCATCGGCCAGCCCGCACACAGATGGCGCCATAAACGAAGCCTACAGGGCGGTTAATGAACTGCTAGAAAGTAGCGCTTAAACTGATCAGAAAAGGCAATGAATAGGACTAAGAGACCGATTGCTAGCCTGTGGTTTGGCTATTTATTTTTATCTAAGAACGCCGCCCGCTGCTCTTTGAAATCTTCACTTTGGGTGGCAAGTACAAATTGATCCCCATCCATATGCATAAGCGCGCTGGCTGAAGAAGTTTGAAGAGCGTTGAGACTGCGCTTGATCATTTGCGCTGCAAGCGCTGGGCGTTTGGCATAGAATTTGGCCATTTCGTTACAGGCATCATTAAGCCCATCAATCGCAACTGCCTCATCAAGAAACCCCCAATCCAAAAGCTTTTCAGCGGACTCCAATTCGCCCCCGATGATCATGCGCTTGGCCCGCGCCGGGCCTATCAAGTGAAAGCAAAGTGGCACGGCGCCCCAGCTTAGATTCATGCCTAGCTTCACTTCCGGATAGCCAATAATGCAGGCAACTGTTCCGATACGAAAATCGCAGGCGCTGGCGATACAAGCACCACCGCCTGCAGCGGCGCCTTGCACAGCTGCGATACTAATTTGATTCAAATTCAAAACAGACTGTATTAAATCCTTACCTAGCTGGGTTGCTCGGCTACGCTCTAATAAGTTTGAATGGCCTTCTTTGACTTTGCGCGCGGGGTCTTTTAAATCCGCGCCTACACAGAAATGTTTACCTTCTCCTCGCACAATTATGACCCGGGTAGTCGTGTCATATTTGAATGAATCAAATGCTTGAATCAACTCTCCCATCAGCTCAAGACTTAAAGCATTGCCGCAGGCAGGCCGGCTCATTACCACTGAAACAATTTGCTCAGTAGATTCATGCTGTTTAATCTTGAGGCAGCTATAAGACATACTTAGCCTTTAACCCTTAATCTAAAACCGTATAGCCCTGCACGTTAAAAGGCTTATTCGAATAGGAATCGATAATGGCCTGCATAGCAGTCACACCTGTATCTTGACGCACATTTAAATGTCGATAAGACGTTATCTGAGTCATCATAATTCCTATCATATTCTCAACGGGGTCAGCCCAAAAAATGGTTCCCCAGGCACCGCCCCACGTGAAACTACCCGGGGTTAATGGATCTCTTGATTTCCCTGCGTCGGAAAGAATCCCGTAGCCTAGACCAAAGGTATAACCGGGACCGCGTACATAAATATCGTTATCGCCAGTGTGATTGGTGATCATCAGATTCACAGTCTTTGGACCAAGCAGTCTTACTCCATCCATCTCACCGCCGTTCAATATCATCTGGGAAAACCGCCAATAGTCCGACGCCGTGGAAAATAATCCCGCCGTGCCACCGTAATATTCGCTACCGAAAAATGGCTTGTCGCTGTATTCGGGACCGCGTGAAAGTTCGACGCTTTGATCAGGTCCTGTTGGGCTATAAACAGACGCTACACGATTGCGTTTTTCAGGAGGAACAACATAAAAGGTATCTTCCATTTGCAGTGGATTAAAAATCTTACGCTGCAAAAAGTCTTTTACCGGCTCGCCGGAGATTCTCTCTACTAGCAAGGCCACATAGTCTGTCGAACTGCCATACTGCCAGGACTCCCCTGGGTGAAATGACAATGGCAACGGCGCCCGTTTTAATAAAGTTTCTTCTAAGGTGTTTTCACGGACAAGTAACTCAATCTCATCTTCAGTTAGAAATTCAACGCTAGGGTCAACACCCGCTGTATGACTCAATACATGACGGAAAGTGATGGGGCTATTTTGGCTAACCCGGTGAATGCCCATTTCGTCTTGAACAATAACCTGCTTACCCTCTAACTCAGGAATCCATTTTGTAATAGGATCGGTCAATAAAAAGTGACCTTCCTCGTAAAGCATCATCAATGCAGCGGACACAATTGGCTTGGTCATAGACATGATGAAGAAGATTGAATCATCGGACATCGCTTGATCGTTTTCTTTGTTTTTCCAGCCTTGGGACTCTGAGTGAATCACTTTGCCGTTACGGGATATTAAAGAGACCGTCCCTGCTAGTTGGTTGGCATCGATATAGCGTTGCATGGCATCAGAGAATCGATCTAAGCGCGCTGATGAAACGCCTTGGCTTTCCGGTGTGGCCGCCGGTAAGTCGTTTGCTGTAGCGCTGAAAGACACTAAAGCCAAATTCAAGGAAACCGCGCTAGTTAACAAGCATCGGGCAGCAATAGTAGATATTTGTAAAACACAATGGGAAATCATCTTGAGCTCCGTCTAATTATAGTTTTACCGAAGTATAAAGGACGGTCGAGATAATTAGCTAGCGCGCGCGAAGATAGGACACAATATCAGGGTGAAATTTAACTTATCGAATTCACTTATCACTGTTCCCGGGGTAGTTAGTCAAATGGCAACTGTAGTGGCATAGTTAATTTGGCCACCTAATTAGAGGTGTTATTATGCACCTCATACTATTAGGTGACGATATGACAGGCAAGAGAAGACCAACTTTCAGTTCAGAGTTTAAGCTTGAATCAGCGCAGCTAGTTGTTGACCAAAATTAGTCCGTTCGACAGGCAGCACAAGCCGTTAATGTGAGTGCTTCAGCGATGGATAAATGGGTAAGGCAATTACGTGAAGAACGTAATGGAACATCAATGATGCCTAATGCTTTAACACCCGACCAGCGTAAGATCCACGAACTGGAAAAGCGTATTAAGCGGATTGAGACGGAGAAAGAAATCCTAAAAAAGGCTACCGCTCTCTTGATGTCGGACTCGCTGAACAATTTGCGACAGTCAATAAACTGACAGGGAGCTACAGCACCGCGCAGTTGTGCGAGACCTTTGGGGTTCATCGCAGCAGCTATAAGTATTGGGCGCAGCGCTCGCGTAAAGTTGATCCACAGAAGGTCCATGAAATGACGGTTGTTAAAGCTATCCACAGGGAAAGTAACGGCTCTGCAGGCGCTAGAACAATTGCAACCATTTCCTCTGCTAGAGGCCATGCGCTAAGCCCCGTCTAAACTGAGGGTATACTGCTCAATCTTTGTGCTCGCCAAGCACATCGATTTTCTTATCCGTTGCAGATTCGATGTAGTTTAGGGATTAAGCTGAATAGCAAAGTAATCATATTATTTTAACTTCGCTTAAATTAGCGCAAACTTCCCGAAATAAGGTTAAAGGAAATCGGAAATCTTGATAGTCTAATATTTTTTCACGCGGCGGTATTTTTCAACTCTGCATGTATTGATGTCATTGCTGGTCGGGCTTGAGTGCTATGGAAAATTGTTTTCGACAATACGCTTAGCAGGGCCCGACGACGCAGCATGATGTTGGGTGCGAGTATCTCCTCCGGCGTGTTTAGCAGCCCTTGCTTTGCCAGTATACCCCCGGCCATACGACTGCCGCTTAGTGCTGACAGAGGCACAGAGAATATCAAGCTAGTAGTCATTGGTAATAACCAGTAAAGCAGAGGAGAAGACAGCCAAACCAAGTAGGCCGTTGCTAGAAATCCGGCTGCGGTTTGTCCACGATGCCTCCTTACTAACTTAGCCCAAGGAATAGACCTGCCGCGGCGGTGCTGGGCGGCCCAGCCAGAGTCTTTGCCACGGAATATTTCCCACAAGTGGCTGCTGTGAAACGCCATGACGATAGGTGCGTGGAGTATTGCAAATAACTGTTCCAAAACAGCGCTCGCCAATAGGCTTATCCGTCTTTGATTAGGATAAATTTCTCGCTTAACTATCGCAAGTCCTAGACCAACAATTTTGGGAACTAGCAGCAGGACTATGGTAAACCCAAATAACATAATCATACTCTGAGAGTCGAAAACTTGACTGCCAAAATACCAGTTTTCGCTGGCCACAAAACCAGCGCGATGCAATGCAAGCCAAGTACTCAACATTAGCCCCAAAAACACCGTCGCCAGCCAAAGTGGCGAAGTGACATAGTTCATAATGCCCATCAGCATGTGCGCCCGACTAGGCCAGCGCAACCCCTTCGCAAAAATTACTCCTAGGTGCTGAACATTACCCTGCGCCCATCGTCTGTCGCGGATTGACGCATCGAGCAGAGTTGGCGGGCATTCTTCCCATGAACCGGGCAGGTCTGTCAGCATTCGCACCGTCCAACCTGCTCGCCGAATTAACGCCGCTTCGACGAAGTCGTGGGAGCGAATTTCGCCACCGATCGGCTTTGGTCCAACCATTTTAGGTAAGCCGGCTGATGCAGCAAAAGCGCTCACTCTTATAATAGCGTTGTGGCCCCAGTAGTTGCCATCTTGGCCCTGCCAAGCACTAAGCCCACGGGCAAATACTGGCCCGTAAACCACACCGGAAAACTGTTGCAGTCGGGCGAATAAAGTCTCACCGCTGAATAGTCTTGGCAAAGTCTGCAATATGCCAAGGTCAGAGTCAGCATCCATTTCTCTCACCAAGCTTGCCAATGTATTCCCTGCGATCAAACTGTCCGCATCCAGCACAATCATGTAGTCATAGCGGCGACCCCAGCGGGTGATGAAGTCCCTGACATTGCCAGCTTTGCGCGCTGTATTATGATCGCGCCGTCGATACCATATGGGCATTGAACCAGCTAAATATTGGCGCAGGTAGCGCACAGCTGCTAGTTCCGCAGGCCAAATTTCCGAGCGGTCAGAATCTGAGATTATGAATATCTCAAAGTGTTTAGCTAAACCCAGTTGACCCAGTTCCTCCGCCATAGCCGCTAAAGCCGCGCAGGCGCTCGCTGGATCTTCATTATAAACTGGCATCAGCAGAGCAGTCTTACCACTTAATGGAGCGTTTGGGCTGGCTAACTGGTGCCCCGGTTTAGCGACTACGCCCGCAAATGCTGCCATAGCAGTGAGCGCGACCCAGCCAAAGGTTGTGGTGAAAAGCCCAAGCAACAACCAAAGTAGCAACACCATGGCTTGAGAATTCGTTGCCCCCAGCGCGCTGTCGACGCTTGATAGTGGCAAAGCTTGGTGCATGTAGTAGCCTGCCACCGCCGTTAGAGAGATGCTGCCGCCAAAAGTAATCAGTCGAGCCAGCCAAGGGGATGGACTAGACGCTCCGGCACGCTTCAGTGGCCGCCGTGAAAAAACTTGAGTTGGCATTAAGAGCTCAGCGCGTGGCGGTGTTAAAGGCATCGACTGACTCATCGAGACCACCGATACAGCCAAGTTTCACCCCAAGGATTGCCGTTGACTTCCAAAGCAACGCGCAATTCTGCCAGATCCACATCAGCTGGATCAAATTTCATATAAACGCGATAGTTGCCAGTGACTTCAACCAGCGTGCTGCTAACGTCAGTTATCTCGCCAGCGCTGCTAAACATATTGATACTGACTGCATTGGGGTCGGACATCACCCCTTTAATGCTGTCGCCGTTGCTAAAGTCAATTACAAATAACCGCTCATCGCTGCCGTTCACGGCGCCGACTGCAGTTTCTAACACTCGTCCGGCAAGGGTCGCACCAGGTTCGTTGCCCCAGCTCATTGTGTAAGCATAACGATTGCTTTCGCCTGCCTTTAATCCATCTGTTGGTTGCCAGAACGCAACGATGTTGTCATTGATCTCTTCTTGGCTGGGAATTTCTACTAGCACCACTTCGCCCTCTCCCCAGTCTTCTTGAGGTTCTATCCAAAGAGAGGCTCGCTTGTCATAACGCGCTTCGGCATCTTGGTATTGAGCGAATTCCCGGTGACGCTGCAGCAAGCCGAACCCAGTCGGCTTGGTTTTTCCAAAGCTAGACACCTGCAATTGACTAGGGTTGGCCAAGGGCCGCCAAATGGTTTCGCCATTAGCCTGTTGAATTTTTAAGCCATCAGAATCGTGCACTGCACTGCGAAAGTCATCAAAGGTAATTTGATTAGTCGCATCGAAAATAAACATCGAAGTAAGCGGGGCTATTCCTACTCGCTCAAGATCCCTGCGCGAAAAAAGTGTCGCCTCCACATCCACTCGTGTCGCGTCTCCCGGTTGCACTCGAAAATGATACGCACCGGTTAGCGACGCACTGTCTAGAAGAGCATGAATGATTATGTGGGTAGCGTTATAGGCTGGAGTTTCTATCCAGAATTCAGTGAAATGAGGAAACTCCTCACCACCGGCTCCCACCGTATTAACCGCAAGGCCCCGAGCAGAGAGGCCATAAAACTGGTCTTTACCTACTCCTCTGAAGTAGCTAGCGCCTAAAAATACTAAAAATTCTTCATGGCGGGTTGGCGTGTTAATGGGGTAGTGAACTCTAAATCCGGCGTAGCCCCCAGCGTCGACAGGATCAATGACCGGCAAGTCCTCGTGGTAATCGAAAACTTGAGTAGAAAATGGCAGAGCCTTCGCTTGGCCTTCGTCAACTAAGTTTAATCTGACCGGGTTGGTGTGCAGGAAACCCGGGTGAAATAGCTGCAGTTGGAAGGGGCTATTTCGATCTCGCCAAATTGCTGCTTCTGGGTTGAATACGATGCGTCGATAATCATCATAATCTAACTTTCTCAAAGGGCTGTTCGGCGCTAACTCGGCAGGCTCAAAGGGCCGTTGGGCAAGATCTTTCGCTAGGGTTTCAATCAGGCTGGAGTCGAACATAGAGCCGTCACCCTCAGAGATAGCTGGAGCCTGAGCGGTGCTTTGTTGGCTCAACATTAGCTGGCTCAACAGTAAGCACCCCGGCAGCAAACACGCCGTGAAAGGCAGTCTGTGCCAGCCATGATTTTTCATTTTATTGGTTCCTGCTAGATCCATTATTGCCCGGAGTGTCGGTTTGAACCGATTGATATTGAGGATTTAGTGGTCAGCTGGCGTTTCGCAGTTGCAGCAGGTGGTTCATGCGCTGAGCTTTTGTACTGAGGTAGCTTGCGTTGTCAGAATTAGCGTCGATTTCAATCGCTACTCGCTCGCGTACGTCAATCCCGGCAGACTTAAGCGCAGTAATTTTGGCTGGGTTGTTTGTCATCAGGCGGACAGATCGAACGCCAAGTTCTTCCAGCATGAGAGCACCGATTGAATAGTCTCGGCTATCCGCTTCATGCCCAAGCATCAGATTAGCATCCACAGTGTCGTATCCTTGATCTTGTAAATTATAAGCTCGTAGTTTTTCCAATAAGCCTATACCTCGGCCCTCTTGACGGAGATAAACTACCACTCCAACACCCACTCGCGCCACCATAGCTAGCGCGGCATCTAACTGCTCACCACAGTCGCAACGCCGCGAGCCTAACACATCACCTGTGAAACACTCGGAATGCACGCGCACTAGCACGGTGTCGGCACCCGCGGGGTCACCCATGTACAGTGCCAAATGCTCTTTACTGTCGACTGAGTTGGTAAAGAAGCAGAGTTCAAATACCCCGTGCGCAGTAGGGATTTTGGCGCTAGCCTTGCGAGTTACAGAAAGCTGGGACATAAAGACTCTACTAAATTAAAGTTATGATTGATGGCCGGATAGATAGTCAGCATCTTTAGCTAGACAATAAAACGGCAGATTAAGTTTGGGGCCTTAGTACATTACGTCTGATTTGAGTCAACGGATCAGCAGAAATATTTTGAGTAGACTCAGCTTGCCTAGTTTAATATCTAGCGCTGCTGGATCGCTATCGAATGTAACTTCAGACCTGTTCGTCTGAATCACTAGTCAGCAAACATCTTCGGGTTGATCTTGTCACCTGCTTCAGAAAAAGCTTCTACAAACTTGTCCCTGAGACTGTCCATCCGCCACACAGGCGCATCAGTTCCGGGCAGCAAGCCTGGATGCCATTGCCAATGCGCAATGGCATCAATCACTTGCGGATCCTTAGCGATAAGATGCACTGGCACTTGCCGAGTGTTAGGGTCCCCTGAAACCATGGGAGCTGGAGGGTGATCGCCTAGTAGGAGAATAACTAAGTTTTCATCGCCGTACTCCTGCACATAGGAAACGAGCGTATTAAGCATGTATTCAATAGCCTGTCGGTAATGTGAGCGAATCGAGTCTACGTCGCTCCATACGCTTTCCGGTGAAGGGCCGGCTTGAGCCTGCACATCGAAAATTTGTCCGTCGCCTACCTCGTTCCATGGCACTAGTTCGGCGATGGGAGTCCAAGGCGCATGGGAAGAGATAAGGGCTATTTCGGCCATCACAGGGCTGCGATTAACCCCTTCCAGCTCTCGCTTGTGCAATGCCGAAAGCACGTATTGGTCGGGCATGGTGACCCAATTAAACGGCAGGCCTGCGTACCCAAAATTGTGAGCATCATAAATTTGGTCATAGCCAAAGTACTGGCCCTCTGGCCACGCTAGACTGATGGCCGGCATGGCTGCCACTGTGCGCCAGCCTGCATCTTGGAACAGTCGGTTCAGTGTCACCCGCTTACTCATGACCAGTGACTCATAGCGGGTCTCGCTATCAATCCAGGCGCCAGACAAAGTTGAGGCATGCGCTAGCCAGCTTAAACCGCCTACTGTTGGAGAGGTTAAAAAGGCGCTGCGCATATGAAAGCCGTCTGCAGCGAGAGTGTCCTGCGCCTTGATCAATTGAGCGGTTACTGAATCAGCAAACGGTTCGCGCTCTAGCAATACCCTGCCATAGGATTCGGCAAACACTACAAACACATCCTTACCTTGCAGACGCTCGAATAAGGGCTTGTTGGCGGGAGCTGCCCAAATGTCATCGTCTACAGTGTCAGCAAACAGCTTGATATCGCGCAAACTATTAAGAGTATCACCGCCGTGCCAAACTAATTGGTCGAAAGCGAAGCTGCCTGTGCGCGAGCTGCCAGCGCGCTCAAGCACACCCCAAGTGGTTAGCAGCAGCACTAGAACAAAAGCATGGCTTCGCGTATTCGATTGCAAAGCTCGTTGAACGCGACCTAACATGGCGAAAGCGAGCCAACATAGCACACCGCTGAGCATAACCAGCAGCAGCCCGACTCCAGCTGACGCCAGTTCGCCAAGTGCCCCACTGAGTACTTGGCCTCCATCGGCGAGCAAGTGAGAGTCAAAAATCAAGTCGAAAGGACGACCAAGAACCTCATGGCTAGCTAAGTCGGCGACGCGCAGCAAGATTGATATGCCCAGCAATATGGCTAACGCCACCTTCATTATACTGCCCCAGCGACCCGGTAATAAAAGTAGCAATCCTATTAAAACCAGTTCCAGCGGGAAATAAATAAAGGCAGCAGGTGAAACCCAAATTAGTTGATTGGGGAGGCTAAGGGCAATAAAAAGCCCGCTGAACGCAAGCAGCGTTAGCATGTGTTGAAACAGAAAATGGTAGCGCAACATATTTCCCAATTTATCCTGTGTAGCACGTCTTGCATAGCCAATTGCTGTTTCGGATTAACTGCTTAGCAATTTGTCAGTTAAGCCAACCCAAGGGAGGCAACAAATTGCTGTGTTTAATCAGGAAAACCAAAAAGGTTTTTAGGCTGAACTCGATGGAGGAGGGCCGCGAGTCTATCGAGAATTGTGTAAAACTTAAACTGAAGTCGAGTGTCACCTAACGAAGGCAATTTGCATGATAAACCGAAAGACTCTTGCTGTCATCGTGTTCTTATGTGTAGCCGCCTTGATGTTTGATTAGGTATCAAAAGGCACAAACAGGCCAATGCCCGTGTGAATTCTCGACTCGCACATAAATATGCTCAGGCATCGCTCAGCTCTCAGCTGCCTTAATTTGTTCCCGACAATAATACGCCTGTGAACTCCATATTTCAGAAGAGCACATTTCAGGACGTCGGCGAACTCGAGGCGAGCATGGTAAAGCAAGAATTCTCCTTCGACCGCCAATTGTGACAAAAACTTAAGGTCAGCCGATCGTCAATTTCCTCCAGCGATTCGCAATCTAGGAACAAAGCGCCACCTTGGGCTCAAGGAAGTACCTCTCAGGCGCGTCGTTTATGAACGGCCAAATGATGGTAGCCACGATATTTAGGAGAAACGTATTTTTGGTGACTAGATCGCCGCATTAGCCGATCATATCGAATCAATGACGATGGTCAGCGCACTGGAAGATTGTGAATGGTTCACCACCACGAAACTTACAACGCGGATGGTTTCTTCCCCTAAAAAGAGTGGTTATTCGAATAGAATGGCCCCTAGTTAATTGTGGCGGGTCAAC
>JBLHVT010000073.1:0-16176 GCA_047628735.1 Glaciecola sp. | reverse complement strand
CCTAGTTCAACAAGGTCTGGATCGCCAGCTTTCTGATGGGGTGCAAATCCTTTACGTTTAGCCCTTGAAAGCACTTAGCAATGACATTCAGAAGAATCCGGAACTGCCTTTGGATGGCATAGCTGAACATCTGCACTTGGTTGGTGAGACCCCCGTTAATATTCGCACAGCCTTGCGCAGTGGCGACACCTCGGCAAGTGAACGCCAGAAAATGGCGAAAAAACCTCCCCATATTGGTTACGACTCCTGAGTCACTCTATTTGCTTTTAACTAGCGCCAGCGGCCGTGCCATGTTGGCCAGTGTATCGACACTGATAGTTGATGAAATTCACGCGCTGTTGGGTGACAAACGAGGTGCTCATCTTTCCTTATCTATCGAGCGTTTGCAGCGGCTGATCCTGGAAAATTCAGGCCAGCATCTGCAGCGTATTGGGTTGTCAGCAACGCAAAAACCTATCGAGATGGTGGCTAAGTATCTAGTGGGCAATAGCAGCAGTAAAGGCGCCGATGTTGACTGTTTTATCGTCGAATCTGGATTCACAAGGAAGATAGAGGTGAGCTTGGAGGTGCCAGGCTCGCCATTTACCGCCTTGATGAGCAATGAAGTTTGGGAAGAGCTGTACGAAAGGCTTGGCGACGATGCTGTTTGCTCCCGCCATGGCAGTATGAGCAAAGACCGTCGACATAGCGCGGAGCAAAAACTGAAGGCCGGTGATCTTAAAGTATTGGTTGCAACCGCCTCCATGGCATTGGGTATTGATATTGGCTCTGTAGATCTGGTGGTCTAATTCTCATCTCCGAAAAGTATTGCGACATTTTTACAAAGGGTTAGCAGAAGCGGTCACTCAATTCATGGCACGCCCAAAGGGATTCTATTTACTCTAACTCGAGATGATTTAGTTGAGGCCACGGCGCTATTTCATTCACTTAAAGTGGGCGAGCTAGACAAAATAGTCATGTCAGAGAAACCCTTAGACATTCTGCCACAGCAATTTTTGGCAGAGCTTTCTGCCCGCCCATGCTGAGCGAGCAAGCAGAGGAGGGCTGGGGTTTAGACGAGCAGTACGCCCTTTTTGCGAATGCTTATCCCTACCGCGAATTGACGCGTAAAGAATTTGATATTTTGATGTCCATGTTGGCGCAGGGCTATACGACAAGACGAGGTCGGCGTGGCACTCATGTTCATTTAGACAGACTAAACAATAGAGTACGCGGGCGTCGTGGCTCTAAACTAATCGCCTTAACCAATGGCGGGGCAATTCCTGACATGTTCGATTATCAGGTAGTGTTGGACCCAGAAGACACGGTAGTTGGCACGTTAAATGAAGATTTTGCACTAGAAGCCCTGCCCGGGGATGTATTCACATTGGGCACTCACAGTTGGCAATTGCTGCGGGTTGATGGTCTGAAAGTTAGAGTTCGAGATGCTCAAGGTATGCAGCCAACCATTCCATTTTGGTTTGGTGAAGGGCAAGGCAGAACTACAGAGCTTTCAGAATCTGTGTCTCGACTAAAACAGGAAATTGCAGAGCTACTAATCAACGAATCTGCTAACGCCGCTGTGCAGTGGTTGGTCGATACTGTGGGATTACCAAGATCAGCCGCAACGCAGCTCACTGAATATTTACAGGCTGGGATGAATGCCCTCGGAGTTATGCCGACTCGGGACACCATAGTCATGGAGCGATTCTTTGATGAAGTTGGCGATATGCATATTGTCATTCATTCCCCGTTTGGCAGCCGATTAAATCGTGGCTGGGGATTAGCGATGCGTAAAAGGTTCGGTAAGTCGTTTAACTTCGAACTGCAAGCGGCGGCTAATGAGGACAGCATCGTAATTTCATTAGGATCGGTGCACAGCTTTCCACTGGATGAGGTCTACCGATACCTTTAGTCGGCGACAGTTAAAGATGTATTGATACAGGCATTACTTAATGCGCCTATGTTTGAAGTGCGCTGGCGTTGGAATGCAACTCGGTCTTTTGCAATTCAGCGAAATCGCAGTGGTAAACGTGTGCCACCATAGTTCCAGCGAATGGATGCAGAAGATTTAATCGCCCATATTTTCCCAGATCAAATAGCCTGCCAAGAAAATCTTACCGGCCGCCGCGATGCTCCCGATCATCCACTGGTTAATCAAACGATTGACGATTGTCTGACCGAGGCGATGGATATCGATGAGCTAATCGAACTCATTGAAAAAATAGAAAAGGACAAGCTGACCTTAGTCGCAAAACATCTAAGAGAGCCATCCCCGTTTGCTCAGGAAATAATAAACGCACGGCCCTATGCCTTTTTGGATGACGCCCCTTTTGAAGAACGTTGAACAAATGCTATAAGAAATAGAAGTTGGTCTGATCCCAGTGACAGAGCAAACTATAGCTTGTTAGATGCTGCTGCGATCGAGCAGGTGCGTGAGCAAGCTTGGCCCTACGTTAATAGCAGTGATGAGTTGCACGCTGCAATTTCCAGCTTAGCGTATATGACTGAGCAGGAGTTTGACGACAAAGAATATTCTAGTTTGGTTCAGCCTCTACTAGACAGCGCTCGGGTTGTGTCTGCTCGGCTTAGCGATAATAAATCCCTAATTTGGGTTGCCACTGAGTCGGTGCCGCGATTGGCCGTGCTATTTCCAATGATTTTAACAGACAATAAATTACCAGAATTTCTGGTCCAGCAGAAGTGGGAGTCTGAGCTCTATCCGGCTAGAATCGATAGCTATGATCCTGGTTGGTTAGATGTCATGTGCATTAGCGGCGGGGTCGCTTGGGGCCGCTATTCTTTGCCTGCTGCATCGCAAAGAAAGCTACAGCAAAACCTAAAACGTAAACGCAGTGCAGGTCCTATAAAAAGTACGCCAATAAGTCTGGTTTCCCGACAAAATATTGATATATGGCAGGCGCTGGCAAATGCACTGGGTGCAGTATCTTCTGAAAATAGCTACAGTGCGCTCGCCGCAAAAATTGAAATAGACTTAGAGAAACATGGCGCAAGTTTTTTTGACCAGGTTCAAACTCGCTCTGGACTGTTAAAAACCCAACGCGAAGAAGGTTTGGCTGAACTTGTTCATGCTGGACGTATAACCAGCGGTAATTTTACTGGATTGCGCGCTTTACTTACGCCCAACAGTAAGAAGTCAAGCACACATCGGCGGCGTCATCGAGGCGCTATGTTTGGTGTAGAAGACGCTGGTCGTTGGAGCCTACTAAATACATTTAGTTTTCCTGAGACAAAAACCCAAGCAGGCACTGGGATGTTCTAGATGACGAGCAATTGGAAAGGCTCGTATGCATTTACCTGCAGCGCTGAGGCGTGTTGTTTCGCTCACTACGACAGCGAGAATCATACGCTCCACCATGGCGAGTACTTTTAATGATTCTGCGTAAAATGGAACTACGTGGTGCAATTCGTGGCGATAGGTTTTTTGCAGGAGTTGGGGGAGAGCAATTTGCCTATCCAGAGATGGTTGATGCACTTAGAAAAGTCAATAAAGATAAGAAGAGCAGCTCAGTAAAGAAATATTATTGCCTTTCGGCCACGTACCCGCTGAACATACTCAATCTACTATTGCCAAATCGGAAGCTGTCACGGCTGCTAAATAATCGCGTGCTATATCAAGGTGGGGTGCTGCTAGCTGTCATCGACACCGGTGACGTTCACTTTCTTCGTGATGTCCCTGAGGATCAAAAGTGGGGATTCCTTCAGATGCTTGTGAAGCGAGAATTTCCTGTCAAACTGAAGAGGTATTTAGGGTGATAAGCAAGCCTACTTTAATAAATTATTTCACACTAAACAGCTTGAGCGTTTTTTCTACGAAGCAAATGCCCGCGAAGTAATTAGATTAGCTCAAATCGCTAATTAGTAGGCAAAAAAAATCCCGCTACTACTTCCGTAATAGCGGGATTTCCTACTTTTATGGGAGCCTTGAAGCTAAGCTAGTTAAACCTCAGATAAAATCCGAAGCCACAAGTTAGTTCACTCCAACTACCCTCACAGCAAATACAAAATGTAAAAACTAAAGTGAGTAGTTGGAGGCTCCCTTAATAGATTGGCTATTGATGGGATCACCTCCTTTTTTAAACTCAGGGTGACATGGAATGCTTGTAGGCTCCCCCTGTAAAGAACCGCTAGCAAAAGACTGGAGGTTTTATATAACAGATAGTACTAAGTGTAAAGGGGCTAATTCGATAACAATAGTACAAGTCCCGCCACACAAGTTTTCTGAGCGCTCAGTATTATTAAATTCGAGTTATGGATACTATTTCTTCACATAAACGAATCAATTGCCTACAGCTTTGCTTTAACTATATCAGGCTGCAATTTAGTAAATAGTTAAGTTTACTGTTGCTAAGAACAATGATTGAGAGAAGGCGACATAGACGGGTTGAAGTTGACTACTGGGTAAGCCTTAAACATCCCTTGTTGGGATCGGTGACCGCTGATATTCAGGAAATGTGATCGAGCGAGTTTATTTTAACGTTATACAAAGAAATAAATTTCTTTGTGATGATGGAACTGAATATCCAAATTCATGGCGAGGCTTGGGACAGTTCAATGCCAACTCTGCCCGTGTAAATAGTGCGCGTCTAGGAGAGAGAAATTGCGTTAAGGTCCCTGGGTAACTGCGAAGATTTTTGGATGCCTCCTATTGATGAGAAATACTTATTGCCGTTTACCGATTCTATTCTTTGTGATGAGGCTGATGATTTTGACTGTCGACTGTAAAAAGAGAAGAAAAGGCGTCTAGCGCTATGTACCATTAGCGAATAATGAAATCGCCGATAGCTAAGATTAGATATAGTTTAAGGAAGGCCATCAAGTGAAACATTGTCTCTTAGAGTGAAAAGAAATAATAAATTGAAATAAATAGAACAACAGCAATTAAAATCCAGTAGGAGATAAACTGAAACGGCCTATCTTTAAAGCTCTCTAATAAGGTTTTTACCTTAGCTTCTTGACCCATATTAAGGCCTTTAGTACTTAGGCGCTGTTTTTGATACTCATCGATAAGCGTGCGAGCCTCATGGAACCTAGCGGGATCTTTTACCCAAAGTGCCGGCATTGAAATCCCCCAATTACCACCAAAGGTTTCAAAGTAGTCAATGTTTTGTGAGTCGAGTAGTTCGCGGACTTCATCCGCTTCATCTATTGGTACGTCACGCATTCTGAAAATTAGTTTGGACATGGCTTGGGTGTAAATAGCTTAGGTATAGCTAGCTCTGACATAGATAATTTTCGCATAGCTAGAGACATAGAAATTCAATGTAGGACGGTGATTTGGAGGAGTATCACGAGCATGCTACCTTTATCTTAAATCAGAGTAAAACACAGTAATGCGTCACAGTAATAAGTAATCGTAATAAGTAGTACAGGAATTTCCATGAAATCAATATTTAAGCCTATCTACTGGATCCGCTCAGGATGTCTAGTTTATGTTGCAATACTAGCCAGCATAGCTGGCGCTGACAGTTCAGTTTGGCAGATACAATCTGAAGACCACACGATTTACATTGGTGGCACTGTGCACCTGCTAAGGGCAACCGATTATCCATTGCCAGAAGAATATGCGCAGGCCTATGCCGCTTCGGCCAAGCTCATATTTGAAACAGACCTGAATTCAATGAATGATCTAGCAGTTCAGGCCAAGCTAATGAAAAGACTTCGCTACGGTGACAGCGAGTCATTGAAAACAGTGCTCAGCGATGAGGCTTACTCAGCATTGGAAGCTTACGTAAGTAGCATTAGCGTGCCATTAGGCATGCTGGAGAAATTCAAACCCGGAATGGTTGTAAGTCTGTTGCAGGTTATGGAATTCCAGCGAATAGGGTTCACGCCTCAAGGTGTCGATGCTTACTTTAATACATTGGCAATGGGCGATGGCAAGCCTCTTGGTCAATTGGAAACTATTGATGCCCAAATTGGTTTCCTTGCCTCGATGGGTGAAGGTAACGAGAGTGAGTTCATTCTATTGTCGTTAAAGGATCTGGATGACACGGTGGACGTCATGGATGACATGATCGAAGCGTGGAGAACGGGTGATAACGATGCACTTTCAGAGCTGTTTGTGGCGGATATGCTTGAACAAGCCCCTGAAATCTATGACTCTTTATTAAAACAGAGGAATTTGAACTGGCTGCCTCAATTAGAGGG
Organism: Glaciecola sp.; assembly: GCA_047628735.1. Lineage (GTDB taxonomy): Bacteria > Pseudomonadota > Gammaproteobacteria > Pseudomonadales > Pseudohongiellaceae > UBA9145. Next base: position 10,026 of record JBLHVT010000073.1, on the reverse strand, counting down.
CATGCTAGAAAGCCCCGAAGTTGAATTTGTATTAGTCGGCGCGGCCCACCTAGTTGGCCCTGACGGCTTACTCGCGCTATTGCAAGCTAAGGGGTTTCAAGTTTCAAGGTTATAGGGAGCCATCTTTGTCGTGGGGTCAATCTTATGCAGCGGCAATTGCTGCGCGAGGAGCATGCAGGGCTAAGTTGAGTCGATTTAAGCGGGCGAGCCCTAGATAAGAGGGTAACAGGGAATCAAAGAGCAAAAAAAAGAGAGAATTCAAAGAATCTCTCTTTTTATACCACCTCAGTTCTAAGAAAATTAAGAACTGGTTTTGTGACTTAATACAATTTGTCTTGGGCCACTCGTTGACGTCTGCCCACTTACACCAGAGGGGATTTGTTGAACCTTCCCGCCAGTCTTCATAAATGCATCGATGTGTTCCGCTAAATCTTCACGGCTACTTACGACGGCTTCTTTTTTTGGTTTATTAGCCATAACAACCCATTCTCACTGCGTTAAAAGCCAGTGATTATACAGCAAATTGGCCCTTTCATCTAATCGGGCTCAAGGAAGGTCTTAAGATGACGAGCTAAGGACTATTTCTCGCCTTCGAGCCAACTCTTTTACGTGGGCGAGTATAGTAGTCTGAGTAGTAGTCTACCGGCAATTCGCCAATCAGATCGTCCAAAGATGCTTTATAGATCACCTTCATTTTTGCCATTAGTTCTAGATCCAGGTGGCAACCGTAGTTGCGGATGGTTTCTATATCCTCAAGTTGCTTACGCGATACTCCCAGTAAACGAGCTCCCTCGTTCATTGAGTATCCTGCATTCAATCGCAATTGGCGGACATTTTTTTTCACTGTGACAGTGATAGGAGAAAATTTTGAATATTGAGCTTGACTCATAGATTGATCGCTAGCCTTTCAGTCGGTGTATCCTGATGACAGATGTCCGGAGTATGAAAGACTTAGCCTCCTGTCATATTGGTACATATTGATAACTGCCAATTGGTGGTCGGTACAATTACTAACCATCAAATCGCCATAACTTAAGATCATGACGCTAGCACAGCTGCTTTTTAATGGTAGTATTTACTTATGGTTTACGCTTAATTTGGTTTTATTTAAAGATTGTAGTCAACTGTAAGTCTAAATTTCAAAATAGAAATCGATTCTAGAGCACATATTCAAGTATTTTGAACCGTGCTTTGGGTCCATCTAAAATTATTATGGTCACAAAGAATAAACGTAGAGCAGAAAAATGTCAGAGTCTAACTTAACTAATGATCAGCAAAATGATGATCCAATAAAAGTCGCCGCTAAAACGGTTGTGAGCTTTCATTACCGCATGAGCGAAGTGGATGCAGAGGGAAACGTTGGGGATTGGCTAGAAGACTCGTTTGAAGCGGCACCTCTTTTCTATCTTCACGGTTTTGGAAATATTATTAGTGGCGTGGAAGCGGCACTAGAAGGCATGTCAGTGGGTGATAAAACAGCCGTGACATTGGATCCGATTTCAGCCTACGGCCCACGCAAAGAGAATGCAATTCAGCGGGTGCCGGTGAAGCATTTGCAGTTCGCCAAATCAACAAGAAAAATCTTTCCAGGGATGGTGGCTGGTGTCAAAACTGAAAAAGGCATGCGTAATGTCGTCATAGTTAAGGCTGGAAAATTTAGCGCTGACGTTGACTTCAATCACCCTCTGTCCGGAAAAACCCTTCACTATGAGTTAGCGATCAACAGTGTGAGAGAGGCGAGCGCAGAAGAAGTAGCGCATCGGCACGTGCATGACAATGGTGGTCATCACCACTAGTTATTAAGTAATCGATTAGCGCTTTAAGGCTTTAGCTGCGCAGTTGCTTCTCATTCGCATTCGTTCTAATGCGATTTTCCCGTTTAGCTTTTCTTACGCCAAATCATCGATATTTATCCCATTTATATTGTATCTAGTCTAGAACTGCTCTTCTCACCTTTATTGGATTCACGCTCTGCTATCTAGAGCACATCCAAATTAATTAGACTCTTTTTGACGGCTGCGCGTAGCTTCCATGAGCATCCTAATATTCTATCAGCCAGGCCAATTGCGCTAGAGATCATAATGGGATGATCTTCCTCGAAAAGAATTAGCGGAGATTCATCTGAATAAAAGATACCAACACGGAGAGCCAATACAGGCAGCCTCATTTGATTTTAATAGCGCTTATTTACATCAGCGATTAGCAACATGTCCTTGGCATAGCCACAAGCTCGCGGGACTGAAAACCATTGCTTTGGCTGATGTTCTAGACAGCTAAGATTTATGGCAACGTTTTCAATGAAAACTTTATTTACACTGTAGGTGCTAAAAATTGGTTGATTAGATTAAAGAATCATATGCTGAAATAGGAAGCAGGATCGGGCACTTTTTTAAGTAGCTCATCGGTGACTGTGGTGAAGCTCCAAACATCAGCTTTGAGAATCGTGTATGACATGTCTTGGCATCGGTTTCTTCCAATTGGTAAAGAGTTAGTAGTTGATAAAGAGCTCCAGCCGACTTTGAGAGTCTACTTTCATATTAATGAATGTTTATTCAATTAATTGCTCGGTGGATAAAACATGAGGATTTAGGATCACGCCGTTATTTTCCGACTTGGTGTAAGACCTTTAAAAAAGTCAGCCGGTTTTACGCTTTAACTTGATCAGCTCGGCCATCTCTATATTGCTCCCGTGACTTTATCTGTTCTAAATGAAGCTTGTTGCTGCCAATGATAGTTTCTTGTAATTTCAAAAGGGGTTATACCACTTAGGAAGTTGCAGAGCGTCTTTACTTCTAAATACCGTATTTATTGCTCTGAGGAGCGCTAGAGCCAAGCGTCGCTGTCCAAAGCTGAGGGTGCAAAATAAAGCTCAAAAATATTTTGCGATCTGCGTCTAAAAACAGATCTTGACTAGTTCCTATTTGATGTTCTTCAGCCTGTTTAATTTATGTGAAAATCGGTTAGCTGACGCTGTACAAGATAGCGTCAAAGTTTCGAATCTGCCGTCGGTCTATTGCCAGTGCCTCGGAAGCTGCGCGGCTTTTTAGATCGGCCAGCCAAGCGTCGGCATCCTTAATCTCTGCGTCTAGCTGAGAACGGCTGAACTTGAGGATGTGATTAATAGGCGCTTGTTGTAGAAAGCGCACATGATCGAGCGTGAGATCTGTTTTAACTCGGTGAATCAACAAGGTCATCATGTCTGAATAGTTGTTACGAAACTGCCTTAAGTCGTCACAAGCTTTTGGCTTAGGTGCGGCTATTTGCGGGACTAATAATGGGGTAAGCTTTTTTGACATCTGAACAATATTTGCGGCTCAGTTTAACGTCAATGTGGTAGTTATCAACGCCGCACGACACCCTTCGGTATTGAGCTTTATTGTAGATTGAGTATCCAACAACGTTAGTAGGCTTTCTTGTACAGGTGAATTCATCATATTGATCGACCGACATAGGGCTCGTGTCTCAATATTTAAAAAATGTTTGCAACTTACAGACTTTAGTAATGAAACTATGTCGCACTGCCTACTGCAGGAGAATCCAGTTAAAAATCAGCCGGTTGGCAGAAGCTTGTACAATTTACTAGGTTATCGCTACTGATGGTGACAAAGACGCCACAAAAACGAAAAATCTGGCACATCAATGCATTTTTGCTGTCTGATTCAGCATAAAATCTAGCTTTTCTATCATCTGCCGTTGCCGTCGGTGTAAGAACAACCTGAAAACCACAGCGCAGGCATTCTTCCAACCTGTTAGCTCATATTCGCCCTTCACATCAATAATAGCATTACCTGCGTCCCTGCGAAGTTGGATCGAAAACGCAAGACGTAGACCGTTCATTCGAAGCAGAAAAACCACTTCTGTTTCGGGGTCCCAGCGCAGGATCTCTATGTGGCCAGATCCAAACAAGCCAGCCACGTCGATTTTTGAGCCTCTTGCCAGGGTGTTGGGTTCGCTTGCTGATACCTTCGCGACTCCGATGACCCAAGCTGGCCAGCAGCCTGTGTCTATGAGCTTATACCAAATGTCCATAAACCCATGACGCGCCGGCCCAACTAGCTCCGCAGCGGACGTGGTGTGTTTAACCTTTATTCTGGCGGCCGGGAAACTGTGGGTGTGCATAGTGGGTAGCATTATAATTAACATTGAATCTGGCTGTGAGTATAAACCTAAGTCTGGATGTAAGTTTGTATTTAAGCTTGGGTGTAGGCCTTGCTACGGGCTGCTGGAATTTGGCCAAGTGGGTACGCTTTGAGAAATTCTAAGGGAAAGCTTGAGCAGGGCAGTGTTTTCGCTTAACAGCTAGTAACTATCGAGCTAACAGAATTAAGGATTAGAAATGCATATTCGTGTTGAGCTTGCACCGTCTATTGACGAGGCCCATACTCAAGATTAATTAGCACTGTGGTGTGGGATAAAATGAACGAAAGTATGGCACCTGTGTTAATTGTAGCTATCGTTTTTTCATTTGTGAGTTTTAGTGTGTATCTAAAGTATAAGACCACACAGATGAAACTTGGCGTTGATAAAGGTTCAGAGGCTATGCTCAACGAAAACGAAAAACTTAAAGCTAAAGTTGAAGAATTGGAAAAGAGAGTTCAAGTAGTCGAGGCAATCGTGACTGATGATAAAGCACGCCTTCATAATGAAATAAACGCATTGGCATAAGAGCCTTTAAACGTATTTTTCAAGTGATAAGTCTAGGTCAATCTACTAGAAATCATACATAGCGCGGCACATAATGAAGGCTTGTTGATCTGCGTTACAAATCGGGTCGCCAAGTATCACTAAATTTCAGTGTTCAAATAAAAACAATATTATAGGTAGGGGGAAAATCTATGAAATCAGATAGGAATCCAGAAGATAATGGAAAAAGGAAGTTACTCAAAGGCGCTATAGGTGGCGGTGTACTAGCCGCTGGCGCTGCAACCTTGCCTGGGCTGGTATTTCCTGCACTGGCTCAAGGTGAGCAGCTTGTGCCGTTTACTGACGTACCAGACACTTTTCGAGTAGGGCCCGTTAAACCTAACTCTACTCATTATCTCGACACACGAGATGTTAATACCTATTTTACAGATAATGATGATTTCTATTTAGTTCAACATTACGGGCAACCTGAAGTAGACAACGATAGTTATCGTTTACGTGTCACTGGAATGGTAGACAAAGAGCTCGAATTTTCCTTGGCAGAGCTGATGTCAAAAGATGTTATTGAACAGCAAGTTGGATTTGAGTGCGGTGGTAACGGCAAGAGACTCTTTCAAGGCTTGATAGGTAATGCGTACTGGCGCGGAAGAACGCTCAGCACAATTCTTGAAGAAGCAGGCATCCAAGACGGGGCAAAAGAAATCGTATTCTTTGGTGCTGATATCGCCAAAGAGGAAATTAGAGGACAAGAAGTAGATAAAGCATTTGCACGCAGTCTTTCGATTGAGGACGCAATGCGTCCAGAAAACATGCTTGCCTTTGAAATGAACGGAGAGCCCTTGCCCCATTACCATGGCAAGCCTGTGAGACTTGTTGTGCCAGGCTGGTATGGCGTTGCTAATGTGAAATGGATTACCCAGATTCATGTGCAAGACACGCGATACATGGGTCGTTTTATGGGCCGTGATTACGTCACTTTGAAGAAAACAAATGTTGGCGGTGTTGGCAGGTGGGTAGAAAACTCCGTTACTACTATGAATTTAAAGTCATCGATCATTAGAGTCACAGAATTAGGTGGCAATTATAAAGTTCAAGGTTTTGTGCTTAATGATGGTACGCCTATTGAGAGCGTTGAGGTTAAGGTAGATGACGGTCCTTGGCAGCCAGCGCAAATGAACCCGCGCAATACCAAATTCTCATGGAAACTGTTCAGCTTTGATTGGAACAACCCAAGTTCAGGAGAGCATAGCTTGATTTCAAGAGTCACTGACATCAACGGGAACGTTCAAGCGACGGCTGAAGAAATGCCAGAACAAATTAGCTATTGGGAAGACTTTTCGCAGTTCAAGCGGTCGGTACTAATTTAGTGCGCACGCTTGTGTTTAGTCAGGCACAAAGACATTGAATAATCTCTTCCAAATTGACGCCTGAGACAGCAGCGCCGGATGCTGTCGAAGGCTTTATACTCACCCGTCAATGGGTGGAAACCAGCATAGGTTTAGAGCTAATCTTTTGGTTCGCAAGCGCAGACGGACCATTACGACTGCGCTTGTCGGCTCAAGAGGCAGTGTGTTTTTACCCTTCAGAAAAAACAGAAGAAGTTCGCCATACACTGCGCGCAATCCGGGGTTGGAGAACTAAAGAAACTTTGCTTGAAAACTTTGACAAAAAATCTGTTTCCGCACTCTATTTTCGAAGCCAAAAGCAGTTGTATTCCGCGAGAGATAAGCTCACCGCTGCTGGCATCGCGTGTTTTGAAGCGGATATAAAGCCACCGGATAGGTTTCTAATGGAGAGATTTATCACCGGGGGGGTAATTATTGAGGGAGAAAGCTCTGCTCGTACAGGCTTTAGAGATCTCCAGAGTCCCAAACTCACACCAGCACAAATCAGGCCGCAGCTAACAGCGCTGTCGATAGATATAGAAACCGATTTTGCTGCCAATCAACTTTATTCAATAGCCATCTATTCAAAATCCGTCTCATTGGTTTTTATGATCAATGAAAATCTTCAGGTGTTAGACGAAGAGGGGTTAGAGTTACGATTTTTTCCTACAGAAAAAGAATTGCTCAGCTGCTTTATTGAAACCGTAGAAGAATTGGATCCTGACATTCTTATGGGATGGAACGTTGTTAATTTTGACCTTCGCTGCTTGCAAGTGTTTTGCGATAGGGTTGGTATTGAACTGCGATTAGGTCGAAATGCAGAGGCGATAAAGTGGCGGCGCTCGGCTGATTCCGCCGAGCGTCACTACGCTCTTATAGCCGGTCGGGTGGTTCTTGATGGTATTGAGTTAATGCGCACTGCAACCTACAGGTTCGAAAATTTTTCTTTAGAGCATGTGTCACGAGAGTTGCTGGGTAGAGGTAAGCTGGTTGACGATGTTGATGCAAGGGGCGCTGAAATCACATCTCTTTTTAAAAACGCCAAATTGAGCCTGGCAAAATACAATTTAGAAGACTGTAAATTGGTTTGGGATATCTTTGAAGAAGAAAAATTAATTGATTTTGCTATCGAGAGAAGCTTACTAACCGGCTTGGAATTAGATAGAGCTGGAGGCTCTGTTGCAGCGATGGACTTTTTGTATTTGCCTCGGTTGCATAGACAAGGCTATGTGGCCCCTCGGTTAGACGAGCTTGAAGCCAGTAATATTAGTCCCGGCGGCTATGTAATGAATTCGATACCGGGTATCCATAGGAACGTGATTGTTTTGGATTTCAAAAGTTTATACCCAAGTATAATCCGCACCTTTAATGTTGACCCTTTGGCAATGATTAAGGGTTTGGATGAGGAAAATCCAATTATCGGCTATGATGGCGGACGATTTTCTAGAACTCACAGTATACTTCCTGAGCTCATCACAACACTTTGGGCTGCGAGAGATCGCGCTAAGTTGGCGAACAACAAGGTGCTGTCGCAGGCTATTAAGATCATAATGAATTCCTTCTATGGTGTTTTAGGAACCCTGGGCTGCCGATTTTTTGATTCTAGGCTAGTTAGTTCAATTACCAAGCGCGGGCATGAAATCATTATCCAAAGCAAAGGCTATATTGAATCAAAGGGCTACCAAGTAATCTACGGAGATACCGATTCGGTTTTTGTTCTTCTTTCGAGTATTGAAGATGATGAAGTGGCGAAGATTGGAGGTGAGCTTGCTACAGGGCTAAATATTTGGTGGCGAGAAAAGTTAGATCAAGAGCAAGGAATTAAAAGCTATCTTGAAATTGAGTTTGAAACCCATTATCGAAAATTTTTCATGCCCACAGTGAGAGGATCTGAAGCGGGAAGCAAGAAACGTTATGCCGGGCTAGTGGACTTAGACAAGATAGTGTTTAAGGGCCTTGAGTGTGTGCGTAGTGATTGGTCTCCTTTGGCAAGAGACTTTCAAAGAGTCCTGTATGAAAAAATATTCCACGATCAGCCCTTTGAAGCCTACATTAAGAAAACTGTGCAAAGACTGCTGGCTGGTGAGTATGGTACTGAGCTAATTTTAAGGAAAAGACTACGCCGAAAGCTTGTCGCTTATGTAAAAAACGTCCCCCCGCATGTGCAGGCAGCGAGAAAAGCGGAAGCAATTAGGGCAGCCAGAGGGCTGCCAAGTTTGTATGATTCAGGTGGCTGGATTGAGTACATAATGACCGTTAATGGGCCTGAACCTAAGCAGTATGTTAGTTCTGCAATCGATTTTGATTTCTATATAGACCGACAATTAACACCAATAGCGGACTCTATCTTAGTGTTTCAGTCGCAAACCATGGATAAAATTCTCAACAAACAGATAGGGCTTTTCTAGGCTTTTGGAGATTGACGATGACAAGTTATTTGGTACTAACAGTAATAGCTGAAGACAGACCAGGATTGGTTGAATCTCTGGCAGAAGTAATAGCAGAGAACTCTGGAAGCTGGCTTGAAAGCAGCATGTCACAACTAGCCGGTAAATTTGCGGGGATACTGAAAGTTAGCGTGGATGACGCGAGTCTTGACCAACTTGAATTGGCTTTGGGCTCTCTCAGAGGGTTAAAGCTGGTTATTGAAAGAGTTATGACTGATGAAACTGTGGGCAGGCCTATAACGGTAGAGTTGAACTTAGTGGCCAATGACCGTCCGGGAATTGTAAGGGAAATTTCTCATGCTGTTGCTGATCTTTCTGTGAATGTTGAGAAACTCATAACTAATTGCTCTTCCGCCCCGATGTCTGGAGTGACTCTTTTTAAAGCAAATGCAATATTGAAAGTGCCGCCGTCATTAGAATTGAGTAAATTGCAGGAAGAGTTGGAGAGTCTTGCTGATGATATGATAGTGGAAATTAATGTAAGCTAACTGGGTTAGACTGGTTTGGCTAATGCCGCCAGAGTTAATTTTATTTTTTCTAGTTGGTCTAGAAAATCGGTAAGTAAATTAATACATTCAACTACTTCAAACTCAATAGTATGGTTTTCCATAGAATGGTCAGTTTGTCCAAAACTACTATAAAGGAGAATTAGGCAGGCCTTGTTTTTATCTAGGTTTTGGTAGAAAAAATCTTCCAAAATGGGGAACAATGAACTCAGTATTTTATCTAGGCTAATTCCGTTAGGGGTGGGTATTTCTAAAAGAAGTTTCTCAACGCTTTGAAGTTGAGCGGCCACAGTCATTTCAGAGGTTTGACTATAGGGCGATTGAAGAACAGATTCAATATTACCATTTAGCAGAGGGTATAGTGATCGAGTTAGTAACTCTTCGGTTAACATTGCTGTCACGGATTCTAGTAACAGGTTTAGAAGGGCCACTGAACTACGATCCTCTACTGTCTTTAGAAAGCTAGAGCTGGCATCAGTCCAGATTTTGAAACCAGAATCAAAATCCTCAATGAGAATGGCGCTGGTTAGCTTCAGAAATTCACGGCGCCGGTTATTTCCGACTTGGTTAATTTCCATGCCGCTTTCGCGCTGGGTTTCGGTAAGCTGATTTACACGGACAAAATCCTCGAGCTTTCTTCGTGTTGAATCAACATTTGGTTCGCCCCATAAGAGAAACTCTATTACATGAAAACCCAATGTCACCTCTGTAATATCAAATAATCTGTGTTGCTGCCTAAGGCTCGCAGTAGAAAGTTCGACATTCACATCATAGACAATGCCGCCGCTTTCATAGCCGCCTACCGAGTCAATGTAGCCAGCGAGAATAGGCCAGTGATCCATCTGATCGACGAGCTGATAAAGCTGTTCGCTCTGATTTTCTGGTGCGATAAAAGAGGTGAAATAATAATGTAAATTGCTCTGGTGATAGCTCTGATGGGCAGACGACCAACTTATTCGGGCATCTACTAATGCGCTTGGACTAGGTGAATCAATGAGAGAGTCGATTTTTTGTTGGAGTGATACTAGCTCGGATCGCAAACTT
>JBLHVT010000072.1:0-16500 GCA_047628735.1 Glaciecola sp. | reverse complement strand
TTAAATGTAAATGTAGGTCTAAATCTTAAATCTGTTGTATTGGCTTTCTTTATGTCTCGTAATATATTTGTGCCTGTCAGCAGCGTTAACCCTCGAAAAAATCAGGCGGGCCTATGGTGCCACTGACTGTCCGTGCTAGCCTGAAAATCACAAGTTCTTCAATTTTTTATCCGAATAAAAAGCCAGTGCCAGCTGCTGCCTAATTGAAAGCGGTACAGCCTTTCCAGCGCCGATCTGGCCCACTTCTGAGTCGCCGCAGTAAGTGCCAAAAACGCGATCCCAAAGAATAATCATACACCCGTAATTGGAATCAGCCTGTCTGCGTTCCAGCGCATGATGAGCTTGATGCTGAGGTGCAGTGGCGAATATCCAGTCGTAGACAGGCATTGTCTTAAGCGGCAAATTTGAGTGGTTGAGTACCCCGTTCCAAATACCAAAAGAGCCAGCCACGGCCATTACACCATCGCTGGCACCCAGAAGTGCCAGCGCGACTGGAGTACCCAAAAACAGGGTCATGTACTCTAACGGGTGCGTGCGATCACCGCGCATGCAACCCATTTTTGTGATGTGATGATGAGTGGCATGCATGCGCCAAAAGAAAAGTGATTCGTGTTGAACGCGGTGAAGCCAATAATAAACGAAGCTAGATACCAACAGCACTAGAAGCGTTGTGCCGAGTATTCCTAAAGTAGATGAAGGATCCAGAGTAATTTGCAAAGGGGCTAGATCACGAACTGCTTTAAAACCGGCCGAGAGCGGAGTGTCGTAGAAATCGCTGTAAAGCGGAACCCAAAGCAAGCCGGCGAAGGCCAGCCAAAATGCGTCCTCGGCCATCTCTTTGGGCTCCAGCAACCAATCCTTGCGCTTGGTCCATATCCTCTCTGCGACTATACAAAGTATCGTAGGTAGAATGATCATAATTGCACCAAATAGACGCCGATATTCCCAATCACTGGAAATCATTACTGCAACTAGAATCATCGACCCAAGAACCAGAATGGGCTGAACACTAGCCCAGACAACGTCATTTAAGGTCCGTAATTTAGGCGTGATGGATGTCCTAATTTTCAGGTCTTCAACAGCTCCATGCGTCAGGTCGCTCATTCAAATTGCTCCAAATTTTGTTTTTGCTAAAAGATTTGATCTATACACTTGCAAAATCTCCGCCACCTTTCGTTGTAAAGAGCTTGCATTTGAAACAATGCTGTCAATAATTATTTATTATAATTATCAATAGCTTAAAGCTTGTTTCGAGAGGGTAGCAAGAGACTTCGTAAAGTATGTAAGGAGTGACTCAAAAAAGGCATAACCCGCTCAGCTCAAAAGCCCCCAAATGAATCATTTGGGGTTCCAAAACCGTGCAAAAAGAGTCGATCTGCCTGTCCTGGCAGCGAACTTATGATGCTAGCAAGGAGCATTGGGGAGGTATGGTGCGTGAAAGAGTCTCTAAGAATTCTATTCAGTGCTATCTAGATGCCAAGTACGCGCGCCATCCACCAAAATGTGAAATGTTTGTTGCGTCGCTAATGCCACCTTCTTCACAAATAAATCCGGAAAGACTTTCACCTGATTCTAGCGTCACCTTGCCTATGCCAAGCGGTGAAGGAATGCCAGCGACAAAACTGCCAAACGCCGTCATAGGCATGCGCCAGACTTCAACTTCGATAGCGCACCCAGCGGCCTGTGGCACAAGCGCGGGGCGCTTGCCATCTGAAAGTGCATATAAAGCATAGGCTGGCTTTGTTGTGGTTTTGGTTTTCAATTTCGCACCGCGATCTTGTAACTGCCAGTTAAGCGGCTGCCCCGATAGATGAGCGCCACACACCACAACATCGACTGATTCTTGCGGAGCGACACGGCCAGACTGCGCCGTTGGAGGAAGCAAGTACGGTGAAGCGCCCAGAGGAAGATTGAGTTGCCTCTGCAGCGCGCCTGAGAAGCTCAACAGCCGCATATCTGTAAAGGCTCGACTAAATAAAGTCACTCCCCAACTGACTTCTGAACTCAATCGTCCAGCGGGGATGGCAGTCGCGGTATAGTCGAGTAAATTCATAAAATTGGTGTAGGTGCCAAGCTTTGAATTTAATGCTATCGGTTCTTTTTCGATCTCAGACCTTAGATAGCAGGAGGGGGTTGTAGGGCTAACTACAAAGTCTACTTTATCCAATTCGCGGTCACAGATTCGCTTTAGTGCTTGCAGTTTATACTGTGCATCAAATGTATCAGTGACATCGAAATTTTCGGTTGTCGCCAGAATTTTTCGAATGACCGGCAGCATGGCATTCGGATTTACACCCTTTGTTGCCCAGGCACGTTCCGCGACCCATGGGCCCTCGTACAATAGCCGTGCAGTTTTTAGGAATGGTTCAAAATTAATTGCAACACCTTGGCCGCCGAGTCTTTTGAGTTGCTCGCAGGAAAAATGAAATAACTCTTCTGTTTCTGCGTTGTTGTCGAAATCAAGCTGGTCAGGGATGCCGAAGCTAAAGGTTGCCGGCTTTTCATCTTGCCAGTAGGACTTAGTGTTAAACGGCGTGTTATTTCTTGAGTAGGGATCATTATCGTCAGCAATCGCGGCAACGTCCAAAACCTTTACAAGGTCTTCACTGGTTAGTGCAAGAATTGACACACAGTCCAAGGACTTGCAGGCTGGCACGACGCCGACCGTGCTGAGCAATCCTTTGGTCGGCTTATGGCCAACTATATTGTTAAACGCAGCGGGCACTCGACCTGATCCTGCTGTGTCTGTACCTAGTGCAAATGAAACCTGCCCCAATGCTGTCGCAATAGCGGAACCTGCGCTACTGCCGCCGCTGATGTAATCTTTGTTGAAAACATTTTTTGCTTCGCCAAATGGAGAGCGTGTTCCAACTAGGCCAGTGGCAAATTGATCGAGGTTGGTTTTACCTAATGGTATCGCCCCGGCTTCGATCAGTAGAGCAACAACCGTCGCAGATTTCTCGGCTGAGTAAGTAAATGATTTGCAGCCTGCGCTGGTTGGAATACCTTTCAGATCAATGTTGTCTTTAATTGCAAACGGTATTCCCCACAGAGGTTTTGATTCAATAGATTTGTGTTTCAACGCATCAAAATAAACTTGTAACTCGTCTTCGCTCAGCAAATAAATCCAGGCGTTATATTCATGTTGAGCCAGCGCTTGAGATCGCAGTTTAGATAATAGAGATTCAGGCGTCTCTTCACCGCTGGCATAAGAATCATGCACGGCTTTAATAGTTAGATTATTTATTGGGGTCATTGTGTGTCTGTCTCCTGTTCGAGCCACATAAGGCATTGGCCAGCTTGAACGTCTTGCCCGGTGCGAACCCGCAGTTTTTCTATCTTGCCTGAAAATTGTGCCTGAATTGCAATTTCCATTTTCATGGATTCCAATACCATTAACGTTTGGCCTTTGCTGATGACGTCGCCCTGTTGAACGTCTATTTTCCAAACGTTACCTGATATTGAGCTGTCTATCGCCACGCATCCTTCGGGGGTTTCATCTTCGTGTGCTATGTTTATGGTCGTTTGCGGCGTATCAAAAGTAAACTGACCATCGTCTCGCCAGCGTTGTAGCTCTTCTTCAAAAGCTTGTTCGCGCATTGCTGTGAACTTGCCTATGCTGTCGTCATGTTCGTCTAACCAGCTCTGATAGTCAGATAGCGAAAACTCGGCGTCCTCGATACGAAGGGAAGTCTGCCCCTTTGGAAGGTCGCGCCGAATTTCAGCGAGCTCATCAGGGGTTACTTCATAAAAATGAATCTGATCAAAAAAGCGCAGTAACCAAGGGTTGGAAAACTGCTTAGTCTGATTGTAACGATTCCACACTTGCGAGGTGCGGCCAACAAATTGATAGCCTCCGGGGCCTTCCATGCCGTAAACACACATGTAGGCTCCACCGATACCCACTGAATTTTCTGCTGTCCATGTTCGAGCGGGATTGTATTTGGTTGTAATCAGGCGATGTCTCGGGTCGATGGGAGTGGCAACTGGCGCACCTAAGTAAACATCACCCAGGCCCATCACTAAGTAGGAGGCGTTGAAGACAATATCTTTAACCTCGTCGATTGAATTTAATCCATTCGTGCGCCGGATAAATTCTAGATTGCTGGGGCACCAAGGAGCGTCAGGGCGCACTGATTGCATGTATTTTTCGATTGCCAATTTGCAGGCTTCGTCATCCCAGCTCAACGGTAAATAAACATTGCGGCTGGGCACGCTCAGGTCGCCGGTAGTTAACGAATTTACGGTTTGCTCGATAAGGTTCAGCAAGTAGGTCAGTTGAAGTTCTTGGCTGTTGTAGTGGATTTGAAGCGAACGAATACCTGGCGTGAGCTCTCTCACACCTGGTATGCCTTGCTGTTTAAGGGCCAGCATCAGTGCATGAACTTTAAAACGCCGCGGTATATCCAACACCGGTGGTCCGACTTCGATCAACAAGAAGTGATCGCCAGCCAATCGACAAACCAAATCATCACCTTCCCATTGCATGCGTTTAACAACGGGCTGAGATAATTCTAAAAGGGCGGGATGATCGCTTAACTCTGGTAACTGCAGTGCGTTAATACACGCCAGTTGGGTTTTCTCAGCGTCTACTGCTTCCTCATAGCTGACAGGAATGAAGCGTAGCGATTGACCAGCGGACAGCTGGCCCAATTTCCATAAATCGGCGGTGATGACAGTGCTAGGGCAAACGAATCCGCCCAAAGAAGGTCCGTCCGGCCCAAGTATGACAGGCATGTCTCCGGTAAAATCAATCGTGCCGAAAGCATAGGCGTTGTCGTGAATATTGGACGGGTGCATTCCTGCTTCGCCACCGGAGGCTCTCGCCCAAGTTGGTTTTGGCCCGATTAATCGAACACCAGTGCGGCTTGAATTGTAGTGGACTTGCCAATGGCTGGAAAAAAACTCTGCAATGTCGTCATCGGTAAAAAAGTCTGGCGCTCCGTGAGGGCCGTAGATAACACGTAATTCCATAACATCTGGAATCTGAGGAATTGCCATTGCCTGAGGCTCGACATCTGTAGGCTCAGTTAAATGAAGCACATCACCTGTTCTTAATGCGCGGCCTGCATGCCCGCCAAACTGCCCCAAGGTAAAGGTCGAACTTGAGCCTAAGTAAAGAGGGCATTGGATTCCACCAGAAACAGCTAGATAGGCGCGCGCGCCGAAGCCGTTGACTTTGCCGATCGTCAGAATTTGACCGGCAGCTACCGCCACAGTTTGACATCGAGGAACCAATTGGCCATCAAGCTCTGCTTGCATGTCAGCGCCGGTTAAAGCGATCACCGTATCTGATTCAAATTGCAGGGTAGGCCCGTTCAGCGTCATTTCAAGAGCCGATGCATCGGCTGCATTGCCCAATAGCTGATTGGCTAAGCGAAACGACAATGAGTCCATAGGCCCTGAGGGAGGAACGCCGACGTGCCAGTAGCCTTGACGACCGGGATAGTCCTGTACCGTTGTCTGAGTACTGGCGCTGAGAACTCGAAACGAAGGAGATCGGAACGAGTGGGATGCAAGAGTCTTGGTTAGTAGCTGACCGGACTGCGCTGCGCGGGTCGCTAGAACCGATGCTACATATTTCAGGTTGGTTTCAATGCCATAGACTCGAGTTTGCTGAAGAACTTGAGTCATGGTCGCTAACGCTTCTTCGCGTGAGTTTTTTGACACGATCAGCTTACCTAGCATGGGATCGAATAAAGCCGAAACTTCGACGCCAGCTTCCACCCACGTGTCGACACGCAAACCTTCCATTTCTGGAAAATAGACTTCGGACAACAACCCAGCGCTTGGCTGAAAATCTTGCTGAGTGTCCTCAGCATATAAGCGCATCTGTATTGAATGGCCGGCAGCTTTCAGTGTTGGGCGAATCAACTCTAGGCTTTGTAATTCTCCAGAGGCAAGAGTAATCATCCACTCAACAAGATCAACACCAAACACTTGTTCGGTGACACCGTGTTCCACCTGTAAGCGAGTATTTACCTCTAGAAAATAAAAGGATTGTTGATCAACATCAAAGATAAATTCTACCGTGCCGGCGTTCCTGTAATGTACCGATGCCATCAATTCTTCGGCGGTACGGTGCATGGTCTCGCGCATTTCCTGGCTCAAATTTGGCGCAGGGCATTCTTCGATGACTTTCTGGTTTCTGCGTTGGGCAGAACAATCCCGTTCTCCTAATGCAATGGCATGACCGTTTCCGTCGCCAAATATTTGAACTTCGATGTGACGCGCGTTGTCGATAAATTTCTCAAGAAAAACTCTGTCATCTGAAAAATAGTTGGCGCTGAGCCTCCTCACACTTTCCCAAGCCTCAGCTAAAGAGGCTGCGTCCCAACACACTTGCATGCCGATACCGCCGCCGCCGGCACTGCTTTTTAACATGACCGGAAAGCCAATCTGCTCTGCACAACTGACCGCGTCGTCAACATCTGCCAAAACCGGAGAGCCTTTCAGTAAGGGAACCTTGGCCTTCTCCGCGGCCTCTCTGGCTAAATGTTTTAAGCCGAAGACATTCATTTGCTGAGGAGTCGGACCAATGAATTTAAGTCCGTGGGATTCACATCTTTCGACAAATTTGGGATTCTCACTGAGAAAACCGTAGCCCGGGTGGACGGCATCGACGTTATTTTCAATTGCGATCTGGATGATTTTGTCTTGATTCAAATAGGTTTCTGCAACCGTGCCGGCACCCAAACTCACGGCAACATCAGCATGCTGCACATGTAAACTATCTTGGTCTTTTTCGTGGTAAACAACGACAGATTCGATGTCTAATTTTTTGAGGGTTCGAATGATTCGAGTGGCAATGGCGCCACGATTGGCTATGAGTATGCGTTTGAACATGGTATTGCCCTTACTGTGTGGGTCGTCCCAAGGTTTTGAAATGCGGGCAGGTCGTCCTGCGGGTTAGAGCGTTATTAGTTTGTTACTGCTTTTATACAGATTTTCCGCTGGTTTATGCTGCGCCCCATACAACCACTTCAACTGCGGTAGGGTTGTAGGCGTTGCAGGGGTTGTTTAACTGAGGGCAGTTGGAAATCAACACAATTGTATCCATTTTTGCTGTTAGCTCGACGTACTTACCCGGCGCTGAAACACCGTCGGCAAACTGAAGCTGCCCGTCTGGTGTTACCGGGACGTTCATGAAAAAATTGATGTTGTGGCCGATGTCTTCTTTGGCCAATCCATATTCCTCATGTTCAGCAATGGCTAGCATCCAGCTGTCTCTGCACGCGTGCATGCAGCGCTTTTCCAAATCGTAACGCACTGTGTTTGATTCTGTTGAACAGGCGCCGCCAACAGTGTCGTGCCGGCCACAGGTATCAGCCACAATCTCAATCAGGTCACGATTAAGATTTGTTTTCAACATGGATCCTGTTGTGAGGTATAGCGCAGCTTGCTCGCGAATTGTATCGGTCGCACTGTAACGCTCGCTGGGGTCGTGTGCGTTATAGAATAGGGTGTCCGCCGCTTGGTTACCTTCCAGATCGATTATGCGGACCGTTTCGCCCGCTGCAATCGTTTGGATAAAATAGTCTCCGGCATCTACCGTCTTGCGAGTTTTGGCATCAGTTAGAGCCAGGTTGCTTTCTTTAATCATAGGTTCGTCTCACATTCCTAGGTGATACAAGGCATTGTTTTGAAACCCACGGCGGTTTTCTTCACAAAGGTTTACACAGTAATCATCTGCCAGTACTGGTTTGGCTTTCTCCAGAATCACCTGAACAGGTTTTTGAGGATATTCTGCGGCGGTGTTAAGCGGGTGTGGGCAGGTGTGCATGACCACTAAAGTATCCATCTCAAATCGAAGTGTAACGCTATCGTTAGCCTGGCTTTGCCTCGATAATCGAAGCCGACCTTCCGCATCAGTAGATACTTCTGAAAACAAATTGAGATTTGCCGCTAAGTCCTGTTTCTTTAGGCGATATTTAGTCAACTCAACTAAAAATGCATCGAACCCGTTTTGTAGCCACTCGTTACGCTGGGACTGATAGTGTCTGCTCCCCCACCGGTTTTCAATATGCTTACGGTGTGAGTTGCCGCAGACAGTCTCGTGCCACCCAAATGAGTCATCTATGATTGATGCAAACACACGCCCCATATCCGAGTAAAGACAGTGTCCTTGCGTGAGCTTGAACGTGTGCTGGCACTTTAAAGTATCAGGTGCATTGTATTTTTCACTCAATAGCATCGGGTTATAAAAGAGCATTGCAACGTTTGCCCCACCTTCGAGATCAGTGAGTTTCATCTGCATCCCTTTGCGCATATTTAGCGACCAATGCGAGCCAGGTGCAATGACTGTTGTGTAGTCGTCGGGGAATAAATTCTGGGTGCTCATTTTTCTGTCATTCCGAGAAAATTTGTTTTGTTGTAGTGGCGCAAAGCTGATCGCTAATAGCGTCTAACTCTTCACCGTTTAAGGGTGCATCCTGAGAGCGAAGCGGCAAATCATAAGTAATTGTGCTTCCGAAACGGTCTGCAGCATGAGGGTCGTGCCTCACTTTGTCGAAAACCCAGAGCCTGCTTCCTAAATGAAAGCCTTCCCGTAAATCATGGGTCACCATGAACACGGTTAAATGATATTTCCGCCAAAGCCCCAAGACAAGTTCATGCATGTCTTTACGAATGCCAGGATCGAGCGCGCCAAACGGCTCATCCAGTAACAGCACCTTAGGTTTCTTGATCAATGCCTGCGCCAACGCTAAACGCTGTTGCATTCCGCCGGACAGCTGATGAGGGTATTGGTTAAGGGCGTGGTCGAGTCCGACAGCTTCAAGCCAGTCATCAGCCTGTTCCAATGCCTCTTTACGCTTCGAACCAAATAAACGTCCTAGCCAAGCACTGCGTTCAAATTCCAAACCAAGTGCAACATTCTCTCGAACATTCAAATGAGGGAAAACGGAATACCTTTGAAAGACGATACCGCGTTCTGGACTGGGTTCTTGCCCGATGGGTTTCCCTGCGAACAAAAGTTCACCGGAAGATGAGCTCTCAGTGCCAAGTAATAATTTTAGAAAAGTACTTTTACCGCATCCAGAAGCGCCAACGAGTGTGACAAACTCACCTTCGGTCACCTTCGCATTAAGGTTTTCCAAAATCACGTTGTCACCGTAGTGTTTCGAAATTTTGTCTAATTCAATAAATGTGCTCACGCGGTGTCCTTACTTGTCTGCGTGGTACCAAGGAAACACGAATCGACTGAGTTTCAATAGGCACCAATCTGTTGCGAACGCTAAGAAAGTTATCCAAACAACATAAGGCAAGATGACGTCCATGGACATGTAGCGCCGAACTAGGAATATCCGATAGCCCAGACCATCTGTTGAGGCAATGGCCTCGGCCGCAATCAAAAATAACCATGCCGCGCCAAGGCTTAGCCTGACGGCATCAATTAAGCGTGGCAGTGTTTGTGGGAGAATCACTCTAAGAATTATTTGCCAGCTATTTCCGCCCAGAGTTTGTGCTTTCACTAGCTGTTCTCGCGGTAGTTCTTGTGTGCGCTGCAAAATGTCTCTAATCAAGAATGGGCACACGCCTATGACTATCAACATCACTTTTGATAGTTCGCCGAGGCCAAATACTATAAATAAAACCGGTAATATTGCCAGCGGAGGAATCAAAGAAATGACTGTGACCAGTGGTTTCAATGGTGCAGCGATAATGGGGATTGAACCTGCTGCCAAGCCAACGATCAAACCAATAAACGCTGCAATTGAGATGCCTTTTGCTAACCGTATAACACTGCTTTTGGTGTCGACCCAAAACAGATACTCACCTGAGCGCTTGTTGGCTTGAAACGCCATCCGGTCAATGCCGTTGGCAATTTCCGTAAAACTTGGTAGCAGTTTGTCTTGCTCGTTTTCGGCTTTGCGTATATCTGATCCAATTTGATACCCGAGTAGTATCAGTAAAAAAGGGATAATGCCTAGGGCAGTTTTAAGCGCCCGACTTGGCTGAAAATTGATGAGCCTTAACATGGAATTATTCTCTCAAAGGACAAATCGCGAGGACGGCACTAGCCGGCTCGAAATTTTACAGCTTGCCCTGTGCGGCCATCTTCATAAATGAAGGGTCAAAGCGTAACTGAATATTGCCACTGTCACCGAATACACCAGCGGGAGTTTCGATGCCAATGAATCCTGAGTCTGCAGCACCTTCGCCTAATAAGCCGTGGTCAAATGAGAAGTTGGCGACGTATTCCATCGTCGTTTTCAATTTAGAGCTGTTCACGAAAGCAACGGCGTCGGCTGCCGAGTAAAACATCTGTGTTGTCGCCAGCTGAGCTTCGTAGCCCGCTAGGTCCGTGCCCGAGGCTTCACCCATCTGTGCGCGAACGTCCGCGCTAGACTCCATCGCTGACATGATTTCATACCAAGCGCCGGTTAGGGCTTTGCCTAACTCAGGATACTCTTTGAGAGTTTCGGTTTTTACCATTAAAGTGTCGATAATTTCCCCAGGAATGCTTGTACTGTCGAATACATTGGTAGCGCCCGGCACCTTTAATATTTCATTAACCAGTGGATTCCAAGTAGTTACGGCGGTAACGCCACTTGTTGCATACGCAGCAACCATATCGGCATCTGCCGTATTGACCACTTTCACATCGCGTTCGCTCAAACCGACGGATTCCAGACCGCGCGCCAGTAAATAATGGGATACACTTAATTCTACTAGATTCACTTGCTGACCCTCTATGTCAGCCAAGGTAGAGCCTTCTTTCAAAATGATCGCATCATTGCCATTAGAGAAGTCTCCGACGATTAATGCTGTTGAATCGATGCCACTGGCGGCAGGAATGGTTAAGGCGTCCATATTTGTCATGGAGCAGGCGTCAAATTCGCCTGCTGAGTATTGATTAATAGATTCGATGTAGTCGTTTATTTGCACAACATCTATCTCAATGCCGTACTTATCAGCCCATTTTTTTATGATGCCAGAGCTGTCACCGTACTCCCAAGGCATCCATCCCGCGTAAATTGACCAACACAGGCTGAAGCTTGCTTGCGCTTGGGTAACCGGCGAGGTAAGTGTTGCTGTAACAACAAGCGCAAGGACAGCGAGGCTATGGGCGAGGGTATTTCTCATTTCACGTCTCCAAATATCTTTTGTTAGGCAGCGAAAATACTGATTAATATCAGTTTTTTCCTTGGGGCTTTTGTTCCGCCTGTTAACCTTGCACTAGTCTGAGGCTGAATTAGCT
Organism: Glaciecola sp.; assembly: GCA_047628735.1. Taxonomy (GTDB): domain Bacteria; phylum Pseudomonadota; class Gammaproteobacteria; order Pseudomonadales; family Pseudohongiellaceae; genus UBA9145. Next base: position 5,297 of record JBLHVT010000072.1, on the reverse strand, counting down.
GCAGACTAATTGAACCTAGGACTTAAAGAGTCTAGCTATCAAGGTCGAATGCTCTAGGACAACGCGTATTTTTAACAATGTTGCTGCCCTAGTGCTCCATTAGACTGTTGCAGTTAGTATTTCGAATCCGTCTGCAGGCAAGAGGGTAAGCGAGAATTAGATTTACTGCGTGCAAACGTAAATGCACGCACCGTGCCAATTTCTAGAAGCCCGTATACAAAGGCTTCACGCAGGAAATGGCACCAATGTGCAGCTAATCCGCTATTATTGATCGCGCCAGATCAGTGCGGGCGCACCTAATTAAAGCGCAGCTGCTGCTTGAGGCTGAGCAATGATGACGCACCGCAAGAGTAACGCTGGCCTCAATTATTGCGGCTACCGTGGCTAACCCCTCTCTGTATAAGGGCGCCGAGCATATCTTGAAGATTAACAGGTGGGGTTATCACCTTCTCTTTTATGTAGCTGTATTACTGTCTAAAATTATCCAAAAAGGGTTGTTGGTTGCCTCTATTTGATAAAAAGGCGGATGAATTAACGCTCTGTTCCTATCCGTACTATTTCGGTTTCAGGCCCATACTTTGTTATTGTTGCTCGAGTAAATTAGCTGATAATTTTGAGTACGATGCGGGGTAGTGGTAAAACAAGAAGTTGTATCGCACAAATTAGGGAGACAATAATGAAAAGAACATCCCAACTGACGCTATCAACGCTGCTACTGACATTGCTGCTGAGTCAACTTGCTGTCGGGCAAGCTTACGAGCCACCGCGTACTGCATATGGAAAGCCCGATCTGCAGGGCACATGGTCCAATGCCTCTATAACAACTTTAGAACGTAACGAGCGCTATACAGGAGCAACCCTCAGTGACGATGAGGTAATCCGGTCGACCAGCGAGCATCCGCAAAATGTGCGCCTAGCGACTGATGACAACATGGTTGCCGGTCAGCTGCCCGATGGCAGTGATCTCTCGAAGGGGCGTGGCTACAACGCCTTTTGGATTGATCCGGGCACCAAGTTTGGCACGATTAACGGCGAGTACCGCACCTCTTGGATCGTTGATCCGGCCGACGGAAAGATTCCCTATAATGCAGCCGGGCGTGCACGCAAGGCCGCACTGCGTGCCAAAATTGCCAGTTTTGATGGCCCAGAGACCCGACCGCTAGCCGAACGCTGCATCAGCACCGGTTTGAGAACGGGCCCACCCATGATCAACGGCCTTTATAACAACAACTACGAGTTTATACAGACCAAAGACTACATCGTATTACGCACGGAAATGATCAGTCATGCGCGCATCATTCCTATATCTTCGCAGCATAAGATGGCGGCCTTAGCGCCGATGTTCGGCGAATCCATCGCGCACTGGGAAGGTGACACATTGGTGGTTGAGACGACAAATTTCAGCCCTTTGCAGGAAGAAGCTGCGATAAGCCTTACCAGCGGCGGGCTTGTAACAGAGCGACTCACGCGCGTATCGGCTGAGCAAATTGTCTATGAGTTCTCCGTCGACGATCCAGCTTATTATTCGCAGGCTTGGCACGGCGAGTTAAGTTTTCTTTCGACGCCCAACAAGGTTTATGAATTTGCCTGCCATGAAGGGAACTATGCGATGAGCGGAATCCTTGCTGGAGCACGCCGCGCGGAAAATGACAAAGAGAAATAACTGCAAGCAGCCATATCCTCGCATTAAAGGAATTAAAGGGGTCAATTAAAGGGGTCGGAGGAATTTAATTAATTAAAGGGGTCGGAGGGATTTAATTTAAATCCCTCCGACCCCTTTAATTCCTTTAATTGACCCCTTTTTGATTATTTAGAATAATGAAAACTGATCATCCTCTTTCGCTTTCGGGGTCTTGCGCTTTTTGGAGCGAGTTTTGCGACTGCCGTGCTTCAAAAAAACGGCGTTGGCAGCGATTCTAAAATCCAAGCTATTGCGGACTTCAGTAATTTTTTGCTTGGCAATTTTTGCCGAAATGGCTTGATCGACGATTACTTCGGGGTAGTCCTGACCAAGCGTAAAATCGCTGTCGTCAATGAGGGTCTTTTGCCACTTCCAAGGCTCGTGAATGAACGCAGTTGGTACGTTCTTTAGCTCGGGCACCCATTTACGAATAAATACCCCGCTTGGGTCGTGCTCCATAGATTGTTTTAGTGGATTATAAACACGCATGGCATTGATGCCCGTTACGCCTGATTGCATCTGCAGTTGGCTGTAGTGAATTCCGGGCTCGTAATCAGTGAATAGCCGCGCTAGGTGATATCCGATGACGCGCCAATCAAGCCAAAGCTGATAACTTGCAAAGCTCACCAACATGGCTCGCATACGAAATGTTATCCAGCCTTCGGCGGTCAAATTTCGCATGCACGCGTCGATAAAGGGATAACCGGTTTGACCGTTAGCCCATGCTTGAAAATAAGCTTCATTGTGTTCGTCGATTCGTAATCCTTCAAACGCCGAGTGCATGCAGTGAGTCTCGATTTCAGGCTGATCTTCAATTTTCTGAATAAAATGGCAGCGCCATGCAAGACGTGAACTAAATGCTGTTAGGTTGCGGCCAAAACTCTTCTTCTCACTAGGAGACAACTGCGACCCACGTTTGGCTATCGATTGAGCAACCTCACGCACTGACAGCGTGCCCCATGTCAGATGAGTAGAAAGTCGAGAGCAATGGATCTCGGATAAGGCAGGTGCTGAAATATGAAAAAGGTACTCACGGGACCGGTGATTTAGGAAACTACGCAAATCTGCAACAGCATTGTGACGGCCACCTTTTTGAACGTTACCAATTGGCATTGAGCCAAAAATTGGGTCATCTTTACTTGGCAAAAAATCTGATATGACGTTGGGCAGCGGCGTTATAGCGCTGGGTCTGGGCAATATTTTCTGCATCATCCTCGCATTTCGGATTGCAGACCAATTATCGCGGCTGCCTAATTTTCTAACGACACCGTTTGACGGGTATTCATGTAGCATAAGCCTATTTTCAGAGCACATAGCCCTGACCGCAATGTCTCGATCATAGGTCCAGCGATTGCCAGTTTCTTCAAACGTATGTACGGCACTGATCTCATGCTTCAAATGAAGCGTTCTCAGCACCTCAGCGGCCTCGCCAATTTTGATAACAAGCGGTTGGCCTATATTGGTAAGTGATAAGTTTAAGTCGATCAAACAGTCATGAATGAAATACCAATGGCGCTTTGATGCAAACGGTTGCAGCCAGTAATCTGGCTCTACAATGTAAAGCGGCAGTATCGCTGCGCTCGATTGTGACGCAGCCAACAGCGGCGCATGATCAGCGATGCGTAAATCGCGCTTAAACCAGACAATTTGTGCGGGCTCGCTCATTTGATGCGACTGCTCTGTTCGGTGTCAGTTTGCTCTAACACGTATGGCCGCAGTAAAGCTGCCACATCGACTGAAGCAGAAAGGCGTGCGCATATAAGAAAAATTCCAGCAATTTTTCGATGCAGTAACATGAGTTCAATTGGTAATGGTGGGGGTATAAAGCCATCTTCTATCAAGGCAAAACCATCAGCTTGCAGCTGCTTAGCGATGGTCTTATCGCTGAATTCAAATTTCTCTTGTGCGGTAAGCGCATCAAAGACCAGTTGCATCATTTTAAAGATTTGATGACGATGCGATGAACTGGTTTGGGCGCTGAAAAATCCGATGCCTTGTGCAAGCTCCATCAGCGCACCATCATCGTTTAATAAACCTGCGCGTATTAGCCGGCGGTATTGATCGACAACAGTGGGTGCAATTTCTCGCGTCGCTCCGAAATCGAGCAATACAATTCTGCACGTGTCAGGCTGATACCGGTAATTTGCAAAATTAGGATCTGTTTGCATGACTCCAAATTCAAACAACTCTCTCAGCATCAACACGATTAAATGCTTGGCAACTTGATCACGCTCTTCTTGAGAAAGCGCGGCGACCCCCTCAATTGAGATGCCTTCGACATACTCCATCGCCAAGATGCTCGGCGTACTCCAATCCTCGTGAATGCTAGGTACAGTGAAGTGTGGTGTATCAGCCAAAAGTGTATGAAATCGTTTCAGGTGCGTAGCCTCTATGGCGTAATTGGTTTCATCGTGCAGCTGATCGCGTACTTCTCGTAAATACGGGGCCAGCTCGAACCCCTTCGGGAGCAAGCCAGAGAGCTTGATTAGAACGCCGATATTTTGAACGTCGCTGTCGATGCTTCTCGCTACACCGGGGTATTGAACCTTTATTGCCAAGTTGCGCCCGTCGGTGAGTTGCGCGCGATGTACTTGACCAATGGATGCTGCCGCTATGCAGCGCATATCAAAAAATTCGAATGACGCTGACCAGTTGCCCGACCACTGTTTGGCCAATACCTGCTTTAGTTGGGAAGGTGGCATGCTGTCGGCATTTTCACGTAAGCGCGCCATTATTTGCGCGAGCTCAGGCGGCATAAAATCCCCGGTATCCATCGAAATCAATTGGCCAACTTTCATTGCTGCACCGCGCAGCTGGGCCAATTGCTGTGTAATACGAAAGATGTTGCTTGGAGTCAGCATAAGATCGCGCACTGACGGATTCTGACCTTTCGCCCACCGAGCGACGCCGTTGGTTGCCATATTTCCTGCAACCCCAAAAGCCATCGCGCCTATGCGCCCGAGTCTAGACAGGCGACTATGGGGGACGGGAATAGAACGTCTGTCGTTTGGATTGTTGGTCATACCACAAACATATTTGTGAGTTTCAAAGTGACGTAGCAGGTTTTGATGGGTGTTTTATATAAATATCTTACGAATAAAAGCAAGATTTAGCTCAGTTTCAGATGGGTACCTGCTTTGAGAGGTGGTTCCCAGAAAATCAAGATACTAATAAGCTTATCACTTAACTGGCGGTCCCCTTGTTTTCATTTTAGAGGCAGATTCATAACTAAGCATCTAGTAATGATTAATTTAAAATTCTATAGAGTATTAACCCTAGCTGGTCGGACAATTGTTTAGTCGAAACGTTAAGGCTAGAAGAAGTGATGCAGTAGCCTTCAATAAAGGGCAATAAGATTACAACAGCATTATCGAGTTGCAACTTCTGGCAATTCTCTGGAGCCGATTTTTTTAAGGCTTCGTAAAGCATCGCGTGTAACTTTTCATAATGTTCGTCTACTGCTTTTTTCATAATATTCGTCTACTGCTTTTTTTATAGTGTCGTTACGTTCCGCAATTGCCCAGATTTCCTTAAAGACGACAGCACAATCACTGCTCTCAATAGCAGTTAATATATGTAGGGCTAGAAGACTTAATTTCTTTTCTGAATCGTGCTG
>JBLHVT010000071.1:0-16579 GCA_047628735.1 Glaciecola sp. | reverse complement strand
TAGCAATGTCGGTTAATAAAGCCTCATAAGTACTAGCACTTAAACTTATGGTGCCCGGATAACGCATCGATCCGGTGGGCGGATTGATGTTGCCCTCTGGCACAAATTTTACCAGCGGGGCACACAGTGCATTGCCGAGCTTCTCGGCAAGGGCCGGGCAAACCCCTTCCAATATTAAATTGTGCTTACCGGTCGCCAGATAGGGACCGTTTTCCTCAATTCCGCCGGTAGGAATTATTACGGTGGTAGTCCCGCTAGCAATCAAATCTCTAATTTCTAACGACGTCAGCTCTTCTAGCCAGTAGGAACTGCCTGCAGCAATAGGACGTTCTGCGGCCAGCTGAGCTTGCACTGCCGCTTCTCGCTGCGCTGCCGTCGACGAACTGTTTTGTGCGGCGCATGCGGTGGAAATGACAATTAAACTTGCACTAATTATTGCCTTGAACTTTTTTGATTGGATTATCATCTTGCCGTGTCTACCTTATTCATGGTTTTGTCTACGTTAAACTCTGCTGTCGATAGTACCGGAAAAACTGAACCGGTGAACCCTCACCAGTCATGAAAAAATCTGAAACAAATCGTAATTTCTTACTTCCTTAATCGTCAGAGTATTGACAGTGCTAACCAGTTAACGCCTAATTCATAATGATATTTAACACTCCGGAAAAGGCACCGTTTTGGCGCGTAACCCCCTAATATTATTGAGAGTCTGACTTGTCAATTTCAATCCGCAAACTTGCCATTATGGTGTTTTTTTCGCTGTTTTTACTTACCACGGCTGTGTTTGTGCTTAATGACAAACCTGCCGACAGTGAACCTATATTAGCAAGCTCCGCGAGCAATACTGAGTTAATTGCGCGTGGCGAATATTTGGCCAAGGCTGGCAATTGTGCAAGCTGTCACACCGCGCAGGGTGGCGAATTTATGGCCGGTGGCCTAGCCTTTGACACCCCTTTCGGCACACTCTACTCCACCAACATCTCACCTGACCCTGAAACTGGCATCGGTGATTGGTCAGAGCGAGACTTTCTAAATTCCATGCGTCACGGTTTAAGGCCAAATGGGGAACACCTATACCCTGCCTTTCCTTATACCGCTTTTACCAAGATAAAAAACGAAGACGTATTGGCGCTATATACCTACTTTCGAAGCATTCCAGCTGTACCCCAGACCGCTTTTGAAAACTCGCTTACCTTTCCTTTCAATATCCGATCCTTAATGGCAGTTTGGAAAACCCTCTTTTTTGAGGCCGGCGAGTTTGAATCAAATGAATCACAGAATGAGCAGTGGAACCGAGGCGCCTATCTTGTCGATGCTCTCGCTCATTGCAGCGCCTGTCACTCGCCGCGAAATCTATTAGGCGCACAGAAAACACATTTAGCCATGAGTGGCGGCGAGTACATTGATCGAGTAAACAGCGAGGCCAAACGCCCTTGGTCCGCGCCAAACATAACAGCAACGCAGCGTGGCCTCGATTTATGGTCTCATCAAGATTTGAAGGACTATCTAAAAACTGCCCGCAACGACATATTAGAATCGTTTGGCCCGATGAATGAAGTCATCATAAATAGCACGTCCTATTTATCGGAAGATGATGTCGGCGCTATGGCGACTTATTTAAAAGACTTAACCCCAATCGCTGTAGCGCTCGGCAGCGTGCCTGACCCCCAACTAATGGGTCGTGGACGTACCATCTACAATCTGCACTGCGGCACCTGCCACCTTCCGACCGGCGAAGGTGACCCCAAGATGGCCCCGAAACTACATGCAGGCAGCTTAGTCGTCCAATCAGAAAATCCTGCATCCATGATTAACGCCATACTCTATAGTCCAAAAACCCCAGGTCCTCCGCTGCTTCCAAAATGGAGGCATCCGATGGAAGAGTTTCAATACTTGCTGGATGATAATGAAGTAGCAGCAGTTGCCAGCTTTGTGCGCAATTCTTGGAGTAATTCTGCTGGGATAGTGACGGCCGAGCAAATTGCTCGCCAGCGCTAACCCTAGTAACCAAGCACCTTATAGATTATGGGCTTGACCGCCTGCTTTAGAGGTGTAACTTATGTTAATGACGAACCGATTAAAGCTTAAACAAAAGACGAGGCTAGATATTTTGTCCGTGCACCGCATGTCTAAAAGCAGAACTAAACTTATCGTAAAACTCGCGGGAGCTTCCACCCTATTACTAGGGGCCTTGCTTCTTGGTGGGTGCGAGCAAACACCAACTGAACCCGCTGAAAACGCTTCGGTATCTAGAACTCGGCTTTTAACCGGCGAACAGTACGCCAATACCATCACCCAAGTTTTTGGCGCCGACATTAGTGACAGCATCCTCCCTCCAATGCCGCCTATGGCTCGAACTGACGGCTTGTTGGCCTCCGGCGCCGCATTTGCCGGCGTAACATCTGATCAAATTTCTCAAATTCAGCTGTCTGCTGCATCGGTGGCTGAACAGGTGGTTGATGAGGAGCATCGCGACTTCCTAATCCCCTGCCGACCAGAATCAATATCCGATGGCGATAGCAGCTGCGCGAGACAGTTTTTAGGCGAAGCTGCTCGCCTACTCTTTCGGCGCCCAATTGACGAGGCGCGACTCGCGGAACTTGTAGATATTGCGAATTATGCAACAGAACAAACACAAGATTTTTATGACGGCCTAGCACTTGCACTTGAGGCTATTCTTATCAGTCCTGAAATGGTTTTTATCGTAGATCACACCGAATCGGACCCAAACCGTCTTGGCGAACTGCGTCTGGACAGTTACTCATTGGCTTCTCGGTTGAGCTTCTTTTTGTGGAATGCGCCGCCCGATAATGATTTATTGCTTGCCGCTGAGAATGGTGAACTACACAGCCCCGAAGGTTTAGCTCGCGCAGTTGATAGACTTCTATCTAGTTCACGACTGGAAACCGGTATGAGGGCTTTCTTCGACGACATGCTAGCTTTTGACGATTTTAACAGCCTCGCTAAAGACCCCATGGTTTATCCCATGGTAACCGGTGCAACTCTAGCAGATGCGCGGGAGCAGACTCTACGCACCATTATCGACCACCTGCTCACTGAAGAATCTGACTACCGAGATCTGTTTACAACGCGCAAGACCTTCATGTCGATGGCGTTAGCCCCGGTTTATGGCACGCCGTCGAGCGATGGCTGGGTGCCATTTGAGTTTGATGAGAACAGCCCACGAATCGGATTGCTCACTCATGTAAGCTTTCTAGCTGCCAATTCTCACGCCGTGCGCAGCTCGCCCACGCTAAGGGGCAAAGCCTTGAGAGAGTTATTCTTATGTCAGCACGTACCTGAACCTCCGCCTGACATCGACTTTTCTGGATTGTTAGAGGACGAGAACGCATTGACTGCGCGAGCCAGGCTAAGAGTCCACAACGAAAACCCTTCCTGCGCTGGATGTCACTTGATTACAGACCCTATGGGCTTGTCGTTAGAAAACTTTGACGGAGCCGGACTCTTCCGAGCAACCGAAGATGGGGCAGAATTGGATATAACTGGCGAACTCGACGGTGTCTTTTATGATGACATTAGCGGCTTAGCATCTGCCATGAGGGATCATCCGAAGCTTTCACATTGCTTGATTAATAGGTTATACGCATACGGCACGGGCGGACCAGTGACTTTGAAAGATGACCGAGACACATTGAAATGGTTCGAAAATCGCTTCATTGCCGGTGGCCACAAACTTCCAGCGGTGCTTCGGGACCTTACTTTGAGCCAAGCTTTTTCAAGCGTAAGATCCACCGAACTACCGGTGACTAATGTCGCGAGCAAATCGTTAAAGCCGGCAAATTTCAATGACGCCACCACCCAGCTAGCGCTAGCTAACGCGGAGAACAATTAATGAGCAAGATGAATCGACGTCGATTTCTGAAAGGTACCCTCAATGGCGGCATAGTCACCGTTGGACTTCCTCTGCTTAATGTCTTCTTAAACGACAACGCAACGGCCATGGCTGACGGCTTGCCTATCCCTCTGCGATTTGGCACATGGTCTTGGGGCCTTGGCATGAGCAAGGATGTCTTTGTGCCGAAAAGAACAGGGGCCAATTTCGACTTGCCGCCGGAGATCGCGCCGCTAGCGCCAGTACAGGAACACATTAATCTTTACACTAATTACAATGTATTCAAAGACGATGCGCCTAATCTGTGCCATCACTCAGGCTGGGTTGTACTCAGATCAGGCATCGCGCCAATGACTCGGGCCAACCGTCCGGGAGAAACTATCGACGTCTCTGTCGCTCGCAAAATTGGTAATGCAACTCGTTTTCGCAGCCTCAGCGCCACAGCGACCGGCGATGTGCGTGACAGCTTCAGCTACGAAGGCGGCAACTCAGTAAACGCGCCAGAGTGGTCACCGCTGCGCTTGTATGAACGTTTGTTTGGAGATAATTTTCAAGACCCAAACGCGCAAACATTTAAACCAGACCCTCGGGTAATGGTGAGAAAAAGCGCCCTCTCGGCCGTCCAGGAAGACACAAAAAAACTGCAGCAATCGTTGGGCATGGAAGATCGAGCCAGATTAGATCAGTACTTCTCGGGTCTACGTGATTTAGAGCGCCGCTTTGATCTCCAACTCTCAAAACCTGACCCCCGTGAAGCATGTATTATCGGCGGCGCTCCAAGTGACCTGCCCTCAGGCCTTAATGCTGACCTAGTTCAAACACGTCACCGAATGATGACCGATCTTATGTTGATGGCTTTAGCCTGCGACCAAACTCGAGTTTTCAATATGTTTTATGCCTCTGCTTTTTCGGCAACGACTAAGCCCGGCTATGACAAACCTCATCACACGGCGACTCATGAAGAAGCAGTTGACCCGGCCCTGCAGTGCCAACCCAACACTTCTTGGTATACACGCCGTGCAATGGAAGAATGGGCTTACTACGTGCAAGCGTTGGCTAATTTCAAAGAAGGCGACGGTTCGCTACTCGATAACTCGTTGATTTACGCAACAACGGATCAGTCATTCGCTAAAATTCACGGCATCGATGGCATCCCGATGTTTACCGCAGGAACCGCCGGCGGCAGGATTAAAACGGGTCTGCATCTAGATGGCGCGGACACCCCCGCTTGTCGTTTAGGCTTTACCGCACAGCGCCTGATGGGGCTAGATATCCCCTCATGGGGCGAAAAGAGCAACAATACCTCGGATGAAATAAGTGAAATACTGGTCTAATTCTACCCGGCAAACTCCACCTCAGCTCCTCTCTCTAACAGGCCTGCTAGCATATGCTGCCTGCTCACTGAGCTCTGCTGCCGATAGTACTAACACTCTAAAAGAGAACTTTAGGGATATACCGACACCATCTGCCTTTCATGTCGAGGCAACCCTTCTCGACGGACCGGTTTTTGCTGATGCCAATGGCAAGACGCTTTATAAATGGTCACAGCATAGGCTTAGGAATGGCTACAGCGGCGAAGCGCCCGGAACACCCGAATGCTACGACGACGTCCTAACCGTAACAGCGGGGCTCATGAGCCCCTATCCTCCTGGCATAATACTTCCAGAGCTTGATAGCAGAGTTAGCTGCACAGATTTGTGGCCTCCAGTTTTCGCAGACGATGATGCAGAGACCCTTGGCGAGTGGACAATAGTTGAGCGAAAAGATGGCAGCAAGCAATGGGCCTTTGATGAGCAGCCGCTTTACACTTCAGTTCGAGACAGCCTTCCCGGCGATGTATTAGGAGGCACTACCCGCAGATTTGGAGGTGATTCACCGGCTAAGCGAACACCAATTGGCCCGCCTACTCTTCTGCCGCCGGGCTTCGCCGTAAGATCAACGTTTATCGGCCGTTTGTTGGCCACAGACAAAAATAACTCGGTTTACTCCTTTGTTCAGGACAGCGCCATTGCTGCCGCCTGTGTTGAAGATTGTCTAAACAAATGGCAACCGGTCATAGCGCCAGGCTTAGCCAGACCTCAAGGCGAGTGGTCTGTGTTAGAACGCTCGCCTGGAGTGAAGCAGTGGGTCTTTCGTGGCAAGCCGCTTTACACTTATTCGCTAGATCGGCGCTCCTGGAGCTTAAAAGGCACTGACATTCCCGGCTGGGAAAATGTCTTCACCCAAGTGGCACCTCGTTTACCGAGCAGCTTTACTAGCCAAGCGACAATTCAGGGCAATGTACTCGCTAATGCAAACGGCAAAACTATTTACGTTTATAACTGCGGTGAAGACTCCGCCGACCAGTTAGCCTGCGACCACCCCGAAACTACACAGATCTATCGACTTGCTATGTGCGGCGGTGGTGACCCAGAAAAGTGCCTTAGCTACTGGCCTTACGTCGAGGCTCAAGTGAATGAATCAGCCCCTGACGAGAGCCCGTGGACGATAGTTTCCATTGATCCCATGACCGGACGCTTTGCTTCAGCCAATCAATCTAGCGCTTTAAGGGTTTGGGCCTACCGTGACCGCCCGGTATTTTTGTATGGCGAGGATAAACGGCCAGGAGATGTAAACGGTGGAGGCACCGGAGAATGGCGTGGACAGCGCAACGGTCTGCGAGCTATCTGGCTAAGAGACGACTACATGAGTGGAATATTATAATGCACAAAATTCAACGGTTAATCTTTGCAACAGCCGCCGCAACAGCCCTTGTTAGCGGCAGTGTCAGCGCAGGTGATGGCGCCCTGCGTGATGGCAAGATTGGCTATGTAATGACAGACATGTTCTGGTCGGTGTATCAAACCCCGGACGCTGAACAGGAATGTCCTCGCGGTTTCAATGACGGGCCCCGTGAACAGTTTGCCCAATTGTTTCCTAATCATGAAGAGTTGAGCGTCGAAGAAACTCAACTCAAACAAGAGATCCGAACCTGGCATCCTACTACCGAGCCTGATGACTTTGAGTTCTTATCAGTGGAAGGGGATCTGTCTTGGGGCTTGAATCTCGATGGCAAAACAGGACCAAACGACTTTACTCATCCTGACGGCACACCAGGAATCGACAACGAAGTCTATCGCTCCGTCGGCTGTATTATCGGCTTCAGAGGACCAGATGGCGTCGAATATATTTTCCAAAACAAGGCCATTGTCGATGCGCCGTATAACCGCATGATGATTGAACTTAGTGATGTTGATAGCCTTGAAAATGATGACAGCGTGACCGTCATGGTCTCTCGCGGTATGGACCGTTTGTTAACAGATGCCACTGGCGCGAACGTAATGGCAGGGGGCACACAAAGAGTTGATACGCGCTGGGGGAAGAGTTTAATCAGGCAGATGCAAGGTCGCATCGAGGACTCAGTGCTCACTACCGAACCCATCGACGATTTGATCATCCCTTGGATGAACTTAGGCGTGCCATCGATTCACCTCATTCGAGATATGCGCTTGCAGCTAGCGCTCACCTCGCAAGGCGCATCAGGCCTCTTGGCAGGCTATGCGGACGTGGATACTTGGTATAAGCAGCTAATACGTAATGACTCAACTCATCACCTGAGTAATGGCCAGATCTCGGGCATTTCACTGTACAAAGCGTTAAGACAATTTGCCGACGCCTACCCAGATCCTGAGTCCGGCGATAACACCGCTATTTCAACATCGTTGGATGTAAAAATGACGCAGGTGTTTGTAACTCATTAACCTAGTAATTAACTAACCCAGTAACTTGCTAGACAAGGAAATTAGCTTCCTTGTCTAGCAGCAATACCTAGTCTGAATACCAAATTTAAAAACTGGGCTGAATGCCTAAGCTATAACTTACCCGTCGGCTTAAACCCGCTTCAGCCCACTTAAACAGGTGTAGAAGGAATGTTAGACACTGACCTTCCCACCGTTAAGCCCCAAACCTCCCTCTGGCTTAGATGCGCTGCTATCAAGGTAATCTTTGGCAGCTTGCAAAGCCTGCAATCTAGTATCGTAATAGACTCCCGTCGGTAAGCAGCAATCCGCCTCCAACCCGGCTAGAGTATCTCGTACATCTTGATTCATCCCAGAAATATAGATTCGCTTGCCAGAATCTTTTGCATCACAGCCTATTGTCTCTACCGCGCGAGCTGCTGACACATCAACAAAAGGCACACGGCTAAAATCCAATACCAAGGCTTGTCCATAGCCTTTTGATTTCTCACGCACTTGATGGCCAAGGTCTGCGGCAGCACCAAAACTCAGTGGACCACCAAAATCGAAAAGCGAAATGCGTTTGTTAGCCGATTTAAACAAGATATCTTCTTCTTCACTTAAATCGATCGACAAACCTTCGGTGGTGACCCCGCCAAGTGTCTGAAGCTGCAGATCAGCAATCTGCTTAACGAAAGCCAATGACGCCATCACTACACCAGCAACAACCGCTGTGATTAAATCTACAAAAACAGTAAGGCCAAGTACCAGCACCATCAATGCAAGATCCCAACGCGGGCCTTTATGAGCTCGCTTCAAATACCCTATATCGATAATGTCATATCCGACCTTGACCAAAATCCCCGCCAACACTGCATGTGGAATCTTCGCCGCTAAAGGGGCCAAAGACACCACGATAGTTAGCAGTAACAAACTATGGGTTATGCCTGATATTTTGGTAGCTCCACCGGTTCGAATATTGACAACTGTCCGCATGGTCGCTCCGGCCCCTGGAATACCTCCGAACAATCCCGCCACCATATTACCGATACCTTGCCCGATAAGTTCTTGATTAGAGTTATGCCTGGTGCGCGTCATATTATCAGCAACCAGAGAAGTCAGAAGGCTATCGATAGAGCCAAGCAAAGCCAGAACAATAGCGGCCTCTATAACAATATAAATGGTGTCCTGACTAAAGCTAGGCATGATAAAAGAAGGTAGCCCAGTCGGAATATCACCCAATACAGGAGCCCCGCTGATGAAAACAGAAAGGACTGTACCGATTAGCAAAGCAGCTAAGGGGGCCGGGACAAATTTACTCCACTGTTTTGGCCATTTAAAAACAATTACCAAAGTCACAAGCCCGAGCCCTAAAGCGACCCAGATTGGATCCATTACCGCTGCAGGAATCGCCGTTAATGCGGGAATGGTGCCGCTTTCCTCCGGCTCGTGACCAAACAAGCGGCTAGCTTGCAGCGCGATTATAATGCAGCCAATGCCGCTCATAAACCCAGACACTACGGGATAAGGTACTAACCTTATGTACTGCCCAAATTTCAATACGCCGAAGACGATTTGCACCACACCAGCTAGTACCACGGTTGCAAAGACTAGACTCACATCACCGTTGAGAGAGCCATAGACACCGGCAAAAACCACGATCATCGGACCAGTAGGACCCGATATCTGAGAATTAGTACCGCCAAATAAAGAAGCAAAGAAACCAACAATAATCGCCCCGTATAGACCTGCAATGGGGCCAGCACCGGATGCCTCCCCAAAAGCCAATGCCAATGGCAATGCCACGATACCCGCGGTTAAACCACCAAAAAGGTCGCCACGTAAATTGTCTTTAGTAAATCCAAACACTGCCTACCTCACTTCGTTTTTTACGAACTGAATTTATTATTGACGAATTATTCGTCTTTTAATTCAGCTAGGGCATATGTTATCGAGAATACCATTGTCCTTCAAATAATAAAGCCCTCGAGGCAATGAACTGGATTGGTTTGATTGCAGTAAACAACAAGGTAGCAAACTGTCGATTTACTGCGGGCAACTCAAGCTGTTTCGACAGCCCAATGTCACAGCGAATTATTAGTCAGCTAGACTGTTTGTAAAAAGCTAGAAACCGTCCTCTTAACCTTGAGCATGTATGAAGATTTCTTAGAAGTATACGGGGAAGGCCTCAGTCGATTTTCACTACATTTACCCAGCCTTCATCAATAAACTTAAATGACTAGGGAACGGCCTAGTAAGAATGAAATGTTGAATTTGAAGATGTACCTTCGAGCGAACACACCTCATTAGCCCGGTAATGATTTATTTAACACGGCAACAGTCTTGTCAAGGAAGGTGAAAAGGCTAGCAGGCAAATAGTGGTCCAGCTCATAAAAATTCTCTATTTAAATTGCCAGCGGTCGCCAGGTTGAAGTAGGTTTGTGGCCCCCTCTCCTTCCAACCAGGTTAGAGCATCCGGAAACCCGCTTAGCCATGCATCGAAAAAAGCGGTGCTTAGAGCCATAATAATTTCATGATGGAAAGGGCTGCGAGGGCTTTGCGAAGATAAAATTGGACGGTCTGTAAATGCGTGGTGCTCTCCCCCAAATAAAACCAATTCGTATTTAGCACCTGCAGGCAAGGCAGGAAAGACGGCCAATCGACCTTCCACTGTAGTGCCTCCAACTTGCGCCACATCATTAGTGCCGGTCATCAGCAACCAAGGAATGTCGACACCTTTGTAAATTTCCATCGCATTTTCAATGCTGGGGCTGCTGCCACTGAGGGGCATTGCTACACTGATGCGCCGCTCTCTAGTATCTCTGAAGGCAAACTGAACATCCTCACCGCTAACCCCCTGTGTAGTACGCGCGCCGAAGGAGTGGCCTGACATAGCAATTAGCGCCATATTAAAGCGGCCAAACAACTCATTGCTAGGATCGGTATTCCAGACATCAAGCTGATCAATGACTGAACTAACATCTTGGATGCGGGCATTAGCGTTAGCCAGTGAAGCTGCCGCGGTTAAGGTGCTTAGCAATTGCGACTGTGGGACGTCTTTTAGAATATCTTCGTCACTACCGGGGTGTTGCATAAAAACAACGTTATAGCCGCGAGCCGCCCACTGCTCCCCCAAATAGACAGCGGTCAATAGACTGCCTCCAAGTCCATGGCTAAAAAGTATTAACGGGCGGGGCTTACCGGATTCAGGCAAATAAATTAGCAGCGGGATTTCTCGCGCACGAGAGGTGTCGTTTGCAGAAATCTGTAGCGTTTGAATATCCCCAGCATCTACTTTTAATGGGTTGTAATCAGCAATCGCAATCTGCAGCGGCAATTCATTGTAATAGAGTTCAGTTGGATTTAGTTGCTCTGCATAGGCAAAGTAAAAACTTAAGCGCTGTCCTGATAGCGCTAAGCGCCCTATGGTCGTGTCCTCTAGTATAGAAATCTCTTCGCTAGCGCTCAATATTTTATTTAAGGCGGCGGGCTTGAGCGAATCGAACTGACGGTCCCAAATCTCATAGGTACCGGCAGAGTCTCGATAAAAGTAATTATCACCGACGGCGACGATTATATAGAGATTCCCGATCCGACCAATATGGGACGGATCAAGCTGGAGCCTCGCGGCAATGGTAAGCTGCTCGAATGAGTCAAACTGATTTTCAAACACCTCCCTATCGTTGGCTCTAGCTCCGCCGAAAAACTGCGTATTCGTCACGTTGCCATTAACAGATTTAGTAACACCCAAACTAGGTAATTCGGCGGCATTACAAGAGCATGCGATAGAAAAAATCAATGAGCATAATAAGTGGCTGACTCTATTGGGTTGAGTATTTGGGAAAACTGCAGCTAACACAAAGTAACCTTCGTAATGCTTATACACTATTAAATTCAGTTCTTCGGTCAGCCTTATCCGGTTGAGATATTGCAAACTTATCTACTGATTCTTTGACCTACTTTGAGAAGCCTATGGAAATGCGCAGCTGTATGGCTAGGAGTCTAAAGCAGGAGTTAAAGCTAAAGGATTAAAGCTAAGCCTTTTCTCATACAAACTGTTTATCAAGCCAAAAGTAGTCTATTGATAGGAGTCGCAATGTCCCCCCTCCTGCCCCTGCCGCTCTCGAGTCATCCCTGCTTACCCAGCCGCGCGTGCCCAACTAAATTCTAAGCCACCGCGGGCATTGGCTGAAAGACATTGGAGACGCCACAAAGAACGATGCACATACCCAAATTGTTTTATCAGGACCCGCTATTGTGTGCCCCGCCCAACCTAGCTTAGTTATCGCGTCCAATTCAGTTGAGGTGCGAACGTCAAAAACAATAGAAAAATCCCCGCCTCTGTTTTGGAAACCCCAGTATACGATATGCCTACAGCAGAACACTTCCCGGTGCTAGAGGACTAAACAGTTAGACCCTAGTCTTTGTCGCCTCCTCGCTGCCTTGTCTGCCACTGTGGATCTGTGTAATACGGCGCATCAAATGGCTCTAACATTTGCCGGCCCTTGATCAGGTCCGCCGCCCTTTCAGCCAACATCATAGTTGGCGCGTTGATATTGCCATTGGTGATGTACGGGAAAACCGAGGCGTCTACTACTCTTAAATTGGCGATACCCCGTACCTTAAGTTGCGCATCTACAACAGCGCTATCGTCATTGCCCATCTTGCAGGTGCCGCAAGGGTGATATGCGCTATCTACCGCATTAGCAACAAATTCATCAATCTGCTTATCCGTTTCGATATCATCACGGGGTGAAATCACTTCCTCGCGATAGGCATCCATAACAGGCTGATTCATGATTTCTCGAGTCAAACGCAAAGCATCTCTGAAGCCCTGCTTATCGTTTTCTGTCTGTAGGTAGTTAAACTGTATCTTAGGCGCATTTTTTATATCGCCGCTTGTCGCGTGAACGAAACCACGGCTAGTAGGCCTGTTGTGCCCGACATGCACTTGAAACCCATGCCCCTTAAAGGCAGAGCGCCCGTCATAGGCTATAGCACCGGGAAGAAAATGGTACTGAATATCCGGCCACTTAACGCCTGCTCTAGAGCGAATAAATCCACAGGATTCGAAATGGTTAGTACTACCCAAACCATCGCGGTGCAGCAGCCAGCGTAAACCTATTTTGCCTTTGCTTATTAAATCTAGCTCGCCGTTGAGCGTAATAGGTTGCTTACAACGATACTGAAAATTGAACTCTAAATGATCCTGCAAATTTTCGCCGACGCCGGGAAGTTCATGCACCGTCTCTATGCCTGCAGCCGTCAGCGTTGCCGCGGCTCCAATACCGGAAACTTGCAATAGCTGCGGAGAGCCGATAGCGCCCGCTGCAACAATAACCTCGCGGCGCGCAAAGTAACTTCGAGCTTGGCCGTGAATCTGGCATTCAACACCTTTGGCTTGCTTGTCCTCTAGAATAAGACGTTGTGCCAATGCATTCTTAACTATTTGCAAATTAACACGGTGGCGAACCGGACGCAGATAAGAGTAGCCGGTGGACGCTCGAATTCCATCTGCAACATTCATGTACTTGGGGCCAAACCCTTCTTGCTGAAAGCCGTTGTAATCAGTAGTCTCAGCGTATCCAGCTTCGACACCGGCTTGCACAAACGCTCGGTACAGGGGGTTCTTCATGCGATTTCCACCACTGATATCGACCGGCCCGCCACTGCCAGCATACTCACTATCAACGACCCGATGGTTTTCAAGCTTCTTAAAATAAGGCAAGCAGTTTGCATAGTTCCAACCATCCGCACCGCTTTCCTGCCAAGAATCGATATCTCGAGGGTGCCCGCGCACGTATACCATGCCATTGATAGAGGAAGTGCCTCCTATCACTTTACCGCGAGGGCAGTTCATGCGCCTATTATTTAAATACGGCTCAGGCTCTGACTCGAAGCCCCAGTTATAGGTGGCTGAGTTCATTGGAATAGAAAGTGCCGATGGCATACGCACGAAAATACTTGCATCACTTGCGCCGTACTCTAGCAGTAACACCCTTACGTTCTTGTCCTCGGACAAACGGTTGGCAAGGATTGCCCCAGCCGAACCTGCTCCAATAATTACATAGTCATATTCGTTGGACGAATTTATTTCACTCATAACGCTCTCATCTTGTGGCAATGCAATTGTGCTTTACTTAAGCGCTGCATTTAAATTTTTTATCTAGCTTGATCTCAGCAGCTGATGTCTGTTCTTAAAAAGCAAACCGTATATCGCGGCATACAGACTGATTACTACCAGCCCAACCCATTCTATTTTGATCGGAGTAAACTGATACAGCAAGACAAGGCCGTAAATAAGCACCCAGTTTGCCAGTACGTAAGTTGCAATACCCAGCCGCTCTATTCTTAAACCAAGGTTATCGGTGTAAAGGCGTATTAGTGAATCCAAAGAGTTAACGACGAAGAGAATACCAATTGCAACCATAGCTAGAGTCAGGATTGGACCAACTGCAATGCCATTAACGAAATAGTAGTAAAGGGTGGTAAACCATAACGCCAAGGCAATAGATGGAATGGCGAGCAAAGCAGCCAATAGCTGCCAGGTCTGCATGGGCGTGACGAATCGAGCCACGAACTGGCCAATCATTATGCTCCAAGAAAACCACCAGAACAGATACCAGCCATGGTAGTCGCTGACCGGGATGAAAAAGTGCTGGATATTACTGAAGTACTCGCCGACGCCGGCAAAGGTTTGTGCGAACTCAGTAAAAGAAACCCCGGAAGCGAAAGCAAGCGACAGTCCTAAAAGCAGAAAGAGTATTGTTGATGAAATGCTCAACAGTTTTACATAGCGGATATGGGAGCTTGAATAAACGGCAAACAACACGATACCCCCAACCAAGCCGAATTTCTGAAAGTCACTGATACCTTCGATGTAATCGGGAACTGAATCAAGAAAGAGGAAGCCGGTAAAAGCACAGGTGGCGATAATGACTAGGTTATTCACCAATTTTACCGCTTTGATTTCAAACAACCGTACTTTGGGCTCAACGATACAAAAATAAAACGTAGTTAAAAAGTAAAAAACCCAAACCATAAACCCCCAAAAGCCAAACTCAATAGCAAGTGGATTCGCGAAACTGTATTGCTCCTCACTAGCGTAAACAGGAAATTCTACCAAGGGAAACATAATCAGACCAACGTCCAAGCCGGAGGTAAACAAGATCGCAGAGAAAGTAACTAACGACGTTGGACTACTTCCTTTACATTCCACACGCCCCCATCTAACGCAAATATACAACGAGGTCAGCAAGGTGATTGTTGTGGCAACACTAAGTATCGAGTACATGTTCTACGGTGATTGAAAAAAGAAAAGCACGAGCGGTGTCATGCACTTTCTGCTCTGTAAGCAGGCGTGCTCGGAACCAGAGAATCCAGAGTATCCGCCTCATCACTAATTGTCCAGATTCCCAAAAGCGGGCGTGTCGGCGCACCCCCCCAGAAGCTATCAGCCTCTCTGAAAGCTTCTATCGCCTTTTTGCCTGCGCAGAGATGAGATGGGCCGACTGTTTAAGTGATAACGCTCGATGAATAAAGCCCTAGCTATGCTTGGGCGAAATCAGTCTCCTTAAAATCATTAGAAACATTTTGAACGGGCGCTGTGCCCTCTCGCACTGAATCATCAGTGCTATTGTCAGTACCATCGCTATCTGGAAACAAGGTTGCGAAACCACTTGCCAATAAGACAGTGATGGCAAGTAATGCAAGGGCTATAGTAAGTATGCGAATCATAAGCAAAAGGTAGCTTAACATGGCCAACAATAACAGCTAATTAAACGCAAACTGATCGATTATGTTTGCAAATATGGTGGGATTAGAGCGTCCCGCGAAACAGCTCTTAACCCAAGGAGGCCCGCTTGAAGAAAGAGCGAAAACGACCAGCAGGATAGCTGGGAAAAGATAGCCGAGCTAATTCGACGCCGAATAAGTACAATTCGGTTATAACCATTTCAGCTTAGATATTCATAGCGGGCTACAAGCGATTACCTTGTTTTAGCTAAAATCCGAGAGATTAATACTGTGACACATAAAAATACAATAGAATTATTTAACCTCAAGCATCAACTTACAGGCTTTGCTTGTTTGCTGACTTTGATCACATTTACAAGCTTGCTTGAGGCGGCAGAATTAAAGCTCCTCCGATTTGGCCCAGCGGGGGAAGAGAAAGCTGGCATCCTCGATTCACAAGGCCAGATTAGAGACCTTTCGGCGTACGTTGAGGACTTTACACCTGACATGCTTTCAGCTGAATCCCTCGATGAGATCGGGCAGATAGCAATTTCTCAACTACCGATCGTTCCAGGAAGTCCGCGCATTGGCGTCCCGATTACCGGGGTTGGGAAAATAGTTGCTATTGGCTTTAACTATGTAAATCATGCCGCCGAGATGGCAGTCGAACTGCCAACCGAACCACTGGTATTTATGAAGGCCACTTCGGCGCTGACCGGTCCATTCGACAATGTGATTCAACCGCGAAATGCTAACAAACTCGACTATGAGTCAGAGTTGGTCGTTGTTATTGGGCGTCGAGCGCAATATATATCCGAAGACGAAGTCTTCGATTACATCGCCGGTTATACAGTCGGGCATGACGTCTCTGAACGTGCTTTTCAACGAGAGCGCGGAGGCCAGTTCACCAAGGGTAAAAGCGCTGACACTTTCGCTCCAGTTGGTCCGTATTTGGTGACAACTGATAGTATCGAAGACGTTCAGAATCTTTCGATCTGGTCGGAAGTCAATGGCGAAATGCGTCAAGACGGCAATACCGCAGACATGGTTTTTAGTGTGAAGGAAATCATAAGCCATCTCAGTCAATTCATGACTCTTTATCCCGGCGACCTTATATTTACGGGCACACCAGCTGGGGTTGGCGATGGTATGGTGCCACCACGTTATCTGAAACCTGGGGATGTTGTCCGTGTTGGTATCGAAGGTTTGGATTTCCAGCGCCAAACTGTCGTCGCGCCTAGATAAGCTGTTTTGCTAATTACTAACCTTGGCGAAT
>JBLHVT010000070.1:0-16649 GCA_047628735.1 Glaciecola sp. | reverse complement strand
ATACCCAAGTTCAAGGCCCTGCTAACGTTGAGATTAAGACCGCACAAGGCAATCAAGTACTAGAGCAAGCTCGTGACATTGAGTTTAGTACTACCCGCCCGGTTGAGCGCATTGACATACAAAATGCTGACCTAGTCTTTGTTGGTTTTGGCGCTGACGCACCGGAACGGGACTGGGACGATTTTGGCGATATTGATTTGAACGGGAAAGTCGCGCTCTTTTTAGTTAACGATCCAGATTTTGCAGCGGCCAGTGATGAGCCCGTAGCCGGAAGATTCGGCAACAGGCGAATGACTTACTATGGTCGTTGGGCCTACAAATTTGATGAGGCGGCTCGCCGTGGTGCAATTGCAGCTTTGGTGATCCATGAAACCGAGGCCGCGGGATACGGGTGGAGCGTGGCGTCGTCATCCCCCGGAGAAAACTACTCAATAGTTAGCAAGCCAGGGGACATAGCACCGGTAATGCTGCGAGGTTGGCTACACGGCGATGCGGCGGCCAGTTTGTTTGAAGCGGCGGGGCTTGACCTGCAACAGCAAAGAGAGCTTGCAAGGCGGCCAGAATTCAGTGCGTTTGCATTAGAGAATATAAGCTTTAGTGCCAATTTAGAGATAGCTGTAGAGCGCATAATGAGCCAAAACGTCTTGGCAGTTCTGCCTGGGCGAAGCCATCCAGACGAAACCATTATGGTTTCAGCCCACTGGGATGCTTATGGTTTGGGTGAGCCCGATGAGCAGGGTCGAACAGTTCGTCCTGGCGCCAATGATGACGCGCTAGGCATCGCCGGGGTATTGGAACTGGCGCGAGTGCTAAGCGATGGCCCAACAATGAATCGTAGTGTGGTGTTTGCCGCATGGACAGCGGAAGAAAGTGGTTTGTTGGGTTCGGAAGCTTATGCTAGCAATCCAATATACCCGCTGGAAAAAACCGTTGCCAACCTAACTCTCGATATCCTGCAAACAGCAGGCCTGGCACGCGATGTAATTTTAGTTGGTGAAGGGCAAAGTGACCTAGAAAAAGATCTGGGCCTAGCCGCGGCGCTGCAGGGGAGGGTGGTGACACCCGAAAGCCTTCCGGAAAACGGTTTGTTCTTCCGCGCTGATCACTTTTCAGTCGCAAAGCGTGGCGTACCGGTATTGCTGATTATGGGTATAGCGGGCGGTGCCGACCTCATTGATGGGGGGCGTGCTGCTGGGGACCAATGGATAGCAGACTATACCGGCAACTGTTATCACCAGACCTGTGACGAGTGGAGCAGTGACTGGGATCTGCGTGGTGCGGCGCAAGATATAGGCCTTTTCAAAACCATAATACAAGATCTGGGGAGCTCCAGACGATGGCCGCAGTGGTATGAAGGCTCAGAGTTTAAGGCGCTTCGAGATAGCAGTAGCTCAGTTCGACAGGACTAGTCGGTGGAGTTGCCGCAGCTGAAGTTAATATAAATTAGAATCAAAATAATGACGATTTGTCCGCATTTCAAAGAATGGTTTCGCGGCCCCAATAGCACATCTGCTAATGATGTCTTGGCGGCAGATGGCCAATAATTTTGTCAGCAGTCCTCTTGGTTTTTTAATTGTCATCTTGATCATTAATTAACGTACTGTATGCACGATGTATAGTTGCAGCAATAATTCCTACCAAGTTATAGCAGTCAATCGCTGAGTTAGTGCCTGCAGTCCTTTACCCTTGTTATTGATTCTCCATGCAAGAAAATTATCAAGAGCTTTCCCTTCCCCTAAATCCAATGCTATGAGTGTGCCGCTGTCGAGGTGCCGTTGAATACGCGTTCGCGGCAGGTGGCCTATCCCAATCCCTGCCAGTATCGCCTCGACTTTTTGATCGATGTTTTGCACGTAAAACATTTGCCCATCGCTGCTTAAGCCTTCGCTGCGTTTTACATCGACGAAGCTGGTGTCATGGGTAACGACGCGTCGAAGTTTGGGAAGAACGGTTTTTAGGGTGTCAGGATCGCGGGTCAGGTCCGCTTGCATGTGCTGGGCTGCAATCACCGGCACCAAGTCAGCATCTTCCATTGGTATGGCTCGATAGCCTTTCTGCAAGGGGACTGGCCCAGGCACGCCAATAACCAGATCAACCCGGCCCAGTTCGAGAGCTTCCCAGCCGCCGTTGAGGACGCATTCACAGATGTCTATTTCTATAGTGGGATGCTCTTTAAGAAATTCGTGCAATGCGCCAAAACATACCGGATACGATTTAAGAAACTCTATAGCGATACTGATGCGGGGCTCCCAGCCTGTAGCCACTTGTTTCGCTTTGTTCGCTAGTCGCGCGGTAGTTTGAAGTATTTCTCTACCCTCAGCGAGTAGCAAGCGTCCTGCCGGTGTTAATACCGAGCGACGCCCCTGACGCTGAAACAGGGCAATGTCTAACTGTTCCTCTAACTTTTGCACGGCGTAGGAAATGGCCGACGTAGCTTTGTTCAGCTCCTGCGCAGCTTTTGCAAAACTTCCCCGTCGCTCGATGGCATCTAGCGTCTCAAGAACCTCTATGGTTATTGGATTTCTTACGTTCATAAGGCATTCCAACTGTTCTAATAATTAGATCATTCTAATCGAAAAACAAGCCTTACTACAAATTTTCAAGCCATTACAATGGGTCCATCACTTAAGCAAACACACAAAAAATAACATTGGAGCGATAAACATGAAAACACTTATCAATAAGATAACTACTTCAACCGCCGGCTTGGATACCTTGCCTCTTCGTGTAGGCGCCGGCGTGATATTCGCCGCACACGGAGCGCAGAAATTATTTGGATGGTTCGGCGGATATGGCCTGGAAGGCACTGCGGGCTGGATGACTTCCATCGGACTGGAGCCTGGACTGCTGATGGCAACAATGGCCGGCGGTGCAGAATTCATCGGCGGACTGTTACTGATTGTCGGCCTACTGGTTCGTCCCGCGGCGCTAATGCTAGCCGTCACAATGGTCGTGGCCATCGTTACGGTGCACTTGCCAAATGGTCTGTTCATGGCAAATAACGGCTACGAATTTGGCTTGGCCTTACTAGCCGTTAGCATTGGTCTGATGTTCAGGGGTGCTGGTAGCCTGAGCGCGGATCGCCTCTTGCAAGCCAAGCTAGCTAGCTGAACGAAAACAACAGGTCGACGCCTTGATGTCGACCTGTCATTCAAACGATCTAACAGGAGCAGGACGATGGGATTACTACACAAAGGCGAATGGGTCGACCAGTGGTACGACAACAAGAGCGGCGGTAAATTTCGTCGTCAAGATAGTCATTTTAGAAATTGGCTGACCCCAAATGGCGAAGCAGGTCCCAACGGTGAGCAGGGCTTTAAGGCAGAGAAAGGACGCTATCATCTATATGTGTCGTTGGCTTGTCCTTGGGCGCATCGCACCTTGATTTTTCGTGAGCTCAAACAGTTGCAAGACATTATTGACGTTACCGTAGTTGATCCTATCATGCTGGAAAATGGCTGGGAGATGAGCGATCCACTTTACGAACTGGACTTTCTATATCAGCTGTATCTAAAAGCTGATGCCGACTATGAAGGACGCGTCACGGTGCCGGTATTGTGGGACAAAAAAACACAGACCATTGTTAGCAATGAATCCTCAGAAATTATTCGCATGTTTAACACGGCATTCATTCAGTTAACTGGCAATACTGATGACTACTACCCACCGGATTTACACGAGATAATTCATTCATTGAACGATCGGATTTACGACACAATCAACAACGGTGTTTACCTAGCCGGGTTTGCCACCACACAAGAAGCCTACGAAGCGGCATTTCATAGCTTGTTCGATTCGCTGGATTGGGTCGAAGGTTTGTTAACGCAGCAGCGCTATCTAGCAGGCGAGGTTCTGACAGAGGCTGACTGGCGTTTGTTCACTACCTTGATTCGGTTTGACCCGGTGTATTTTGGGCATTTTAAAACGAATCGTCAGTTATTGGCCGATTACCCAGCCATTAGCGGTTATGTGCGCGAGCTATATCAGGTCCCTGGCGTGGCAGAAACCGTCAGCTTTGAGCATATCAAGACGCACTATTACGCCAGTCATCTGATGATAAACCCCACTGGAATTATTCCCGTTGGGCCAGAGCAGGATTTTACTGCCGGCCATGGCCGAGAGGAGCTCAAGCGCGTATAAGCCTTTGCGGCACGACCTTTGCGTGGAGATGTCGCGTGAAAATTCTCGCATTAGCAGCAACTAGTAGTACTAAGTGCATTAACGGCCACCTGGTCCGATATGCAGCCAGCCAGCCAGCTTGAAAGTGCAGAAATCTAAATACTGAACATCAATGATTATGAGCTGCCCTTATAAAGTGACGATAGAAAAGAGCAATTGGGAAAACCTGAGCTGTGCAAGGACTTTATAGAGCAGATCGCCACCAGCGATGCCGTGATAATTTCTTTTGCCGAACACAATGGCTCATACACTGTAGCGTATAAAAACCTCTTCGATTGGGTGTCTCGGGTAAAGCCGAAAGTGTTTCAGAGCAAGCCGGTGGTGCAGCTTTCGACTTCGCTCGGCCCGGCCCGGGCGGTGCTGCCAGTGTTTTGGGATCGGCCACGGCTTCGGCACACTTCTTTGATGGTGTGGCAAGGGCCAGCCTGTCGGTGCCCAGTTTCTATGACAACTTTGATATTGAGCAGGGCCGCATTACCAATGATGAGATTAATAGGCAGTTAGACGACGCTGTTAATAGCTTGTCTAAAAGCTCTGTCTCGGTATTTAAGCAGGCAGTTTAGACGAGATTCTTGGCTGGCACTTTTGGTTTAGTTAAGGAAATAGTTAAGGGGTCAGAGAAGAGAAATTGTATGGAAATTTTAAAGGCCGAAAGTGTAGAACAAGGTGAATTTTCTGGATTAAAGGACCATCGCCTGATAAGCGAACCAAGGGTTTTGGTTCGTGTGAAAGCATTAACGGAAGTTGGCCCGACCTAGAAAGTTTTGTCTACCTTGCGGATGCGCGCTTTTCGCCGCATGGTGAAAAGACCATGCACAAGCATTATGAGATAGACTTCAGCTCTTTAATGGTCGATGGGAAAATCAAACATTAGGGCTCTTTAGAATCCGAGAAAGATCTATTGCGTAATGATGTGCAGGTCCAGCGTACTAGAGTCGAGGGTCTCACATAATGAAATTAACTCAGACGTGACTTGGAACCAAATGATACAACTTTGAGCGTTGCCTGAAATTTCCGGTCAAGCTGCTAGCTACAAAGTTTATAAGCCTGTTAGCGGGAAGCTCACGGCAAAAATCTGATCCTGCTTGTTCAAAATTTAACTGTAGAAGACTATTGGCTGTGACCTGTACGTCATCAAGATTTCTAAGAAAATTCCTAATACCTCTCTTAACGAATTTGACGTAATTTTCTGATAGGTTTTGGCTGCAGGTTTGAAGATTACTGTATCGACGACCTTGTTAAATCCGTGCACGATTCAATTTTCTGATATAAAAGGGTCTGAACTTTCTTCTGCAAATGTTGTATTGAAAGGCGGTAGAGTTAACAACATTGTAACGGCTAGAAATAATAGACCAAAACCCTATTTTCGAACTGATATGTCAATTCATGAATTTGGGTAAAGCGCTGTAGCGTTTTTTTTCTCCTTAATTTCTCCGGTTTCATAGTCGCTTAATGTTCTAAAAGGATGGGAAGTGTATTCTATCTGCATTTCCCTTTGACTTATTTTTGTGGTGCAACCATTTTTGACTTTTATGAGACCGTCGTTCTCTCTACTCTATGCCTCGGCTCGAACATCTCACCATCAGATTATCTCGTTCGTTACTAATTTAAAGCTCGTCGCTCGAATACTGTATTTTTGTGTTTCAGCTTAAGTGGTGTAGCAACTATAGAGATTAGAAAAATGTCAATAAGACCTGTTTTCTGTTTAGAGTGTTCTGAATATTTGAACAATAAGAATGCCTTTGTTCTTGTGAAAAAAATAGGTTTTGAGGCTCATTAGGCGACAGATGCCATTGGGCGGCCAGAACCAACCAAATATCTGAGCATGTGGCCTCGCTTTTCTAAGCGCTGCCACAGCCAGAGGATCGGTTAGGCGCTGCTCTGTTTAAGCGTGAGTAGGCCGTCTGTTGTGGTCTATGCAGCCGCTTGAACCTCCCAGGCTCGGGCAGTAAATGCGGAGTCGATAGGAGTATCAAACACGTGGTTCGCGTAGTTGCTGATTGTTTTTACCGAGATCGCTAGAATAATGTCGAGTATGTGGCTCTCTGAATATCCAGCCTGTGTAAATGTAGAGACATCGCTTTGGCTAGGGTGACCGCGTGATACCACCATGGTGCGAGTGAATTCACGGAGTCCTGCCATTTTTTTATCTGCTATAGGCTCGTCATCGCGAATAGAATTGGTTACTTCGGTGGGCACTTTTGAAAGATTGTCGGCAACGAAGCTGTGTGCAGCCATACAGTAGTGGCAGACATTTTCCCTGCTGATAGTGAGAAATACTATTTCCTGCTCGGCGGGGGTGAAGCCGGAGTTTTCCCGAAACAATGCATAACCTTGCGCGTAGGTTTGCAGCAAGGCCGGTGAGTTGGCCATAACTCCATACATGTTAGGGATCATTCCCATGTTAGCTTGGGTTTGTTTGAGAACTTCACGAGCTCTTGGATCAGCATTTTCAATTGTCTTTGCTGGTAGGGATATTGTGTAGGCTGTTGACGCTGCATCCTGCTCAGTATCTTTATTCATTTTGATAAGTCCTATGTTGTTGAAGTGAAAAAAAGCGGCTATAAGGTTAGCCGCACAAAAAGTGGTACTAGTCAGCTGCAAGGGGGAAGTGTTGAACTTCACGTTTTAGGAAGGTGCGCATACGATCGGCTATTTCATCCACATGAGTTTCGAGAGCAAAATGGCCAGTGTCCAAGAGGTAGTATTCGAGGTTTTCTAAATCTCTTTTGTAAGGCTCGGCGCCAGCAGCTGGAAAAATTTCATCGTTCTCACCCCACACAATAAGCATTGGTGGCTGATGGGTACGAAAATATTTCTGCCAGCTTGGGTACAACTCAGGATTAGTGCCGTAGCTGTAAAACATTTGTAGCTGAATTTCTTGATTGCCTGCTCGGTCGAGCAATGGTTGCACATGACCCCAAGTATCAGGACTCACAGATTCAACATCCTTTACGCCATTGGTGTACTGCCATTTAGTTGCGCCCATCGTTAACAAGAATCGCAGTGCCTGATCATTGGTCATCTCTGGTTGCTTGTAGGCGTTTTTAATATTTATCCACCAATCATTGTCCAGGCCCGCATTTACCGCATTGCGATCTTTCCAGTACTCTTGAATGGGCTCCCAAAAATCATTGTCTATACCTTCCATGTAGGCATTACCATTTTGAACGATTAGGGACTCAATACGCTCAGGTTGCGCGGCAGCCATTCGATAGCCGATTGGGGCGCCGTAGTCCATTAGGTAGAGGCTGTAATCATTAACGCCGATGTCATCAACTAGTTTTCCCATCAGGCGAGCGATGTTATCGAACGAGTATTCAAACTCTGTCACGCTAGGCATAGAGCTATTGCCGTAACCAGGATAGTCAGGTGCAATTAGATGATATTCATCTGCTAGTGCCGGGATGAGCTCTCTGAACATGTGCGAGGAAGTCGGGAATCCATGCAGCAAAACTATTGTAGGATTTTCAGGATTGCCTGCTTCCCGGTAAAAAATATCAAGTCCTTCAATTTCGACAGTCTTGTAAGTCACGTCTTGTGGAGCCGCAGCCTCGGATCTGTAGTTTGCCGTGAAAAGCATCGCCGTTAGGGCGAGAGCAAGGGAAATCTGTAATAAGTTTTCGTGTGATTTGAATGTTGAGATAGTGTTCAATGTCATTCTCCAATTGTTGTTTTAATGATTTTTTAATTGAGCATGTCTAATGAGTGTTAAAGGCCGTTTTCGCTGTACTGCCAATTCAGCTCGATTCGCTGGCCAAACTGAATTGGCAGTACAGTCAAAACTTAAAATCAGTCCGCATTAAAGATCGTCTGAGTATTGATGGGATACGAATGCGGTTAGTGCAAAGGGCACTAAAGCCATCGCTTCGAATGGATAAGACTCATACTCGTCTAAAAATCTGGATGCCCCTGTATCAAGGCTTAGATCGCTGGAATCCGTCTCTGAAAAATCAATTAGTTCATCGTAATGGTTCATATGTGTTCACCTTATTTAATGTGGAAAGAGCATTTTTGCTTACTTAGAGACATCGCAATGATCGTGCCAACTACTTAACTTTATAAAATACAGTGACTTAGTTGGAAAAGAGCGACCTCAAATAATTAGGGTACACAGTTTATTGTGGTCGCAACCTTAATAAATTGGGTTTCGGCGCCAAGGATAGTCAAGGCGATAGGGACGAGAGGAGTTCTGGGTTCTGATACTTGGGTTAGAGTCAAACTGTGTGCAATTGAGCCGAACCTAGCTAGCGAGTCATAGCTTGGGCTTTAAAGATGAGGGCGCTAGCGCAGGAGTCGCAATTAACAGAGTTCCGATGCAGTAAACTATTTGATACAAATCTTGAACAAGTGAAATGAACATCCAGCTACCGACTCTAGGTGTCTAGTAAGCGCCGCAGCCAATCGAGCTACTAAATCAAATTGCGAAGAGTTTTAAATCAGTTTGTTCTATAGTCGGGCTTTGGTTCAGGGGATGCGAACGCTGGAAGCCTGATGATTTCTGATTTTATCTTTATTACTTGATAAATATGCATATGCATGTATAGTTAATCCTCATCTCCACTACACTGAGCTACAACGATGGAACACTGTCTAAATTTTAGTATGCGTAAAGCCAATAGAATCCTAAATAGGATCTATGATCGGCATTTACAAAGCTGCGGACTAAAGGGCGGGCAATTTACGATCTTAAGAGTTATTAACGCTTACAAGCAAACTACGAACTCGCAATTACAAGAAGCGATGCTAATTGACCAAACGACGCTATCGCGGAATCTAAAGCCTCTCATAAGAGATGGGTATATTTCAGTGACACAAGGGGAGGATTTGAGGGTCAAGCTACTATCTTTATCACCTGACGGTAAAAACCTTTTTAAGGATGCGCGTAAGCACTGGCAACAAGCCCAGAAGGAAGTGAAGCAGAAGTTGGGTAAGGACGGTACAGAGAGGCTGTTAGAGATCACCGGCGAAGTTGCTGATCTCAGCTGCTGACATTTTTTTTAATAATTTGCATGTATATACATGTTTGTGTGAGGAAATGCAAAATGAATACTCCAGTGTATGACACGGGCTTATCAAGGTTTTTTCAAACACTCGTCAATTGGCCAAAAACTGTGGTGGTTTTAAGTCTGCTGGTGATGGGGCTTACTTTAAGTTTCTTGCCAGGCCTAACAAAGGATACTCGAGCGGATGCCTTCCTTGCGCCGGACAACCCGGCCCTTCTATATAAAGAGAAGGTTAAAGAGGAGTTTGGTTTAAGCGACCCTTTAGTTATTGCACTGGTTAATGAGGGCGAGGGAGGCATTTTTAACCCTGAAAGTCTGGCCCTGGTGAATTGGATTACTAACGAAGTTGAACTGCTAACGAATATTAACAGCGATAGAGTGGTGAGCCTTGCAACTGAGAAAAACATCGTCGGTACTGAGTTCGGCATGGATGTCGAAGACTTTTTTGATCCTGTGCCTTCTACACAAGCCGAAGCTGATTTGTTGAGGCAGGCTATAGACGATTTTCCGCTTTACAAAGGCAGCATTGTGGCAAAAGACGGCAATGCGACTTTAGTTGTTGCAGAAATGATAGATGAGTTAGTAGCGGAGAAAACTTATGCCGAGATTCTGGCTATAGTAGATCGTGCTCCACTGTCTCCGGGTGATGAGTTACACGTTGCCGGTGAAGGAGCTGTTCTAGGCTTTCTGGGAAGTTATATCGATGCAGATGCGCAGCGCTTAAATCCTCTTGCTGGGTTAATCATAACCCTTATCATTATCTTTGCTTTCAGACGCTTCAGCCCAGCGCTTAGTGGCAACATCATTATTGCGGCTTCGGTGTTGATGACGTTAAGTGTTATGGCGGCAAGCAATGTCGCATTTTTTGTAATAACCAACGCTCTGCCAGTAATTCTAATCGGAATCTCTGTAGCCGATGCTATTCATATATACAGTCACTACTTTGACTTACAAGCGGAGCAACCATTAAAAAACAGAAAAGAATTAGTGGTAGAAACAATGTTAGATATGTGGCGGCCGGTTACGTTAACTACATTGACCACGATGGCTGGGTTTCTTGGATTGTACTTTGCCGCTTATATGCCTCCCTTTAAGTATTTTGGGTTATTCACAGCATTTGGGGTATTCGTTGCAGGTGTCTATTCTCTAATATTTTTGCCAGCGGCCATGGTGTTAACAAAGGCTCAGGTAAGCCAGCACTTTATTCGCCAGCGTGAAGCGGGCTCCAGTGAGCTATTCGCCAAAGCCATAAGCGGCTTAGGGTATCTCACGCGCAACTATTCAAAAACTATTATCTCGGTTTTTGCCGTTAGTGCTATCGCCGGTGTTTATTCCGCGAGTCATTTGGTAGTTGATGAAAATCGTATTAATACTTTTGATACTAGTGAGTCTATTTATATCGCTGATAAAGCGATCAATGCGCACTTAGATGGCACAAATACTCTTGATATTGTCATCGAAACTGCGCAGGTTGAGGATCTTTTTCTACCTGCCAACTTAGAAAAAATGCAGTCGTTACAGATTTATGCTGAATCTTTGCCTTATGTTCAAGGGTCGACCTCAATCGTTGATTATCTTAAGCAAATGAACAGAGCCCTTAATGGCGGCGATATTAGTGAATACAAATTGCCGATAAGTGATGCTCTCACAGCTCAGTATTTTCTTTTGTATTCGGCATCATCAGATCCAACCGATTTTGAAGAGGAGATAGATTACAATTATCAAAAGGCAAATATACGCATCAACTTGAACTCGGGAAGCTATCAACATACCAAAGGTGTTGTTGAGAGTTTAGACGCCTATATTACAGATGAATTTAATACCGAATCGATCAATGCAACTTTGTCCGGAAGAGTAAATTTAAACTATCACTGGATAAAGGACCTCGGAGAAAGTCACTTTCTAGGCGTATCAATAGCATTATTTTTAGTATGGATGGTGTCAGCCCTGCTGTTTCAATCAAGTTTGGCTGGTTTGTTCACTCTTATACCAGTGCTTGCTTCGATTCTTTTGGTCTACTCGGCGATGGTAGTTCTCGGCATTAATCTAGGCATTGGAACATCAATGTTTGCATCTGTCGCAATAGGTCTAGGGGTGGACTTCTCTATACATACTTTAGATAGGCTGCGCACGCTAAGTAGAAATACAGGTAGTGATATCAATTTAGCTTTGGAGCGATTTTACCCTAGCACTGGGCGCGCGTTGCTGTTCAATTTTCTCGCTATCTCTTGTGGGTTTGGGGTATTGATGTCGAGTAAAGTAGTGCCACTGAATAATTTTGGCACTATTGTTGTCCTCTCAGTAACGACGAGCTTTCTTGCCAGCATGACTTTGCTCCCTGCAATGTTAAAGGTGTTCAAACCAGACTTTTTAAGTGCTAAGCAAGAATCAGCGACAACTCAAGGCGTTGGTTTGGCTCGAGTAGTAACCACGGTGCTAGCGGTAGCATTAGGTGCGTATTTGCTTCTGCCGAACAGTGCGCAGGCGGCGGAAAATTTAAGCGCCGATGAAATTGTGCAACGGATTAACAATGTCGATGATGGCGAGCACGTTACTCGCAGACTCGTAATGAATTTAACCGACCGACGCGGCCGAGAAAGAATTCGGGAGACCTTCGGCTACCGTAAATATTTTGACGAAGAAAAAAGATCAGTCTTATTTTACGAAAGTCCAAGCAATGTAAAAGACACGGCTTTTTTAACCTGGGACTATCCGGATACGAAAATCGACGATGATCAATGGCTTTATCTGCCGGCTATTCGTAGAGTGCGCCGTATCTCCGCGGGTGACCGCGGCGACTATTTTTTAGGCACTGATTTCACCTTTGAGGATATGAAGCTCGAAGGAAGAATGGAACCGGCAGATTACGACTACGCACTGCTCGGAGAAGAAACGATCGATGGCGTTGCATCCTATAAGTTGGCATCTACTCCAAAGAACACAGAGGTAGCAAAAGAACTAGGCTATGGGCGGACAGAGTTTTGGGTCGATAAATCGAATTGGATGGTAATCAAGGCTGACTATTGGGACACCAAAGATGTGCTTTTAAAGTCGTTGGTCATGAGTGATATTAGAAAGATCGATGGGATCTGGACCCGCCATAAACTAGAGCTTAGCAATCACAAAACAGGTCATCGATCACAGTTCATTTTCAGCGATGTTGATTATTTGTCGCCGGTAGAGGATGACGTGTTTACCCAGCGTGCGATCGCTAGAGGATTGTGAGATGTACTTCCTTCCTAGACAGTCTCCTATTCTATTGGTAACTGCGATTGCATTGCTTTTAAGTAATACTAGCAGGGCGCAGTTCACTCTGCGCGATTTCAGCAATGTGAATTATAGTGGAACCATAGACCAGCAGTGGGCGTTAAGAACTGAAGATGGAGCTTCGCAGAAATTCCAAACGACCTTTGAACCGCGTATGGAGGTGGATATTACCGAGTCTATTCGCCTAACTGCGATTGCCAGAGTTCGTGCGGATACAGAGTCAAATTTGGGATTTACAGGAAGTAGAACACATCTGGATACTGAGCTGCGAGAATTTTACCTAGATGCCGATTGGGGCGGTCTCTATTGGCGGCTTGGTAAGCAGCAAATCGTTTGGGGTCAAGCTGACGGATTGCGGATATTAGATGTAATTAATCCTCAGGAGTTCAGAGAGTTTATTCTTCCTAAATTTGAGGACAGTCGGATTCCGCTATGGATAACAAATGTGGAGATCCTGATCAGTGATGATTGGACCGCTCAGTTGCTGATAATACCAGACCAAACTTATGCCGATTTAGCACGGCCCGGCACATCGTTCTCTATGCGCTCGCCGCAGGTGATTCCTGAGACGCCTTCGGGTCTGCCAGTAAAGTTTGAACAAGAAAAAAGACCAGGACGTACTTTTAAAGATGCTGATGCAGGAGCGCGTCTGTCAGCTTTTGTTGGTGGCTGGGATGTTTCTTTAAATTATTTATACCACTATCACGATCAGGCCGTTCTCTTTCGACAAATTACTGAAACCGGCATCGAGGTGACTCCATCCTATGAGAGGACGCACTTAGTGGGTGGTAGTTTTTCCAATGTGTTCGGGGACACCACATTTAGGTCAGAAGTTGGCTACTCAAGTGACCGGTTTTTTCTGACTAATGACAGTTCAGATAGCGACGGTGTATTCAGTACGGGGGAATTCTCCTATGTCCTAGGGATTGATTATCAAGGTTGGAGAGATTGGTTTGTCAGCGGACAGTTGTTTCAATCAATTTTGGCAGATCCCGCTCATGATATGACACGAGAAAAAAGTGAAATTAATGCAACGTTTTTGCTGCGGCGCTACTTTATGAACGAATCTCTAAAAGTCGACGCGTTGCTAATTCAGAATCTAAATCGGAGCGATGGCGTGCTGCAAACCTCAATGGAATATGAATGGAGTACAAACATCACTTTGACACTCGGTGCAGACATATTCTTTGGATCGTCCGCAGGGCTATATGGTCAGTTTGAAGAAAAAAGCCGTATCACTTTTGGTACTGTGTTTAGTTTTTAAACTGTGCGCAACGGCGCTTGATAAATTGTATTGGTAGGTAATCTACTAAGTAACGGAGAAATATAATGACAAAAAATTTTGAAACACAAGCAACTAAAACGTCTGCAGCAAGTTGGTCGAAGTTCAACTTATGGCTCAATTCAGTGACTAAAATTTTGGACTATGACCTACTAGCTGATACTCATCATAATGCGGAAAACACGTAAAAGGAGATTATGGAATTGAACAACAGAATCTATGAACTAGAGAATACTAAATTAGCGACATAAGACACAAGGTTTATGAAAAAAGGACTGTGGTTAAGCGGATCCATCGATCAAGTGGCGTACATTAAATAGGCAGTAGAGTGAAGTACAGTAGTTTTTCATGAGGACGGTAAAATTCAGCTCAGGGTCGGAGCACTTTAAACTGCGTGCGGGCTGTATGCCGCTATAGCTCTCACCGCGGGAGGGCTTGTTGATAGTGGCAGCATAGTTGCGTGAACCCCAGGCACTCGAATTTTAGTGCTCAATGCTATCTATTTGTATGCAAATCAATAAGTTTAAAGTCCCGTTATAAAGCCCTGAGTCAAGACGCATCGCGGAGTGTGCTAAGATTTTTGAAAGAACAAATCGAAAATCGCTTGTTAGTATGAAATTACTAATTCGAGTGTACTCCGTCCTCAGTATGACGTGATCACTAAGGATTTAACTTAACTTGGGCTAGTCAATCTAGGCATGCTGAAAAATCCTGGACGACGCTGCTGAAAAATACCGTAAATAGGCTATAGGAAACGAGAAGGTCTATCAGGAAAGCTCGAAGCTACGCAGAAGCACTTCACCGCGGAATCTGAAGTGTTGGAGTTAGCTTGCGGGCACGGGCTCCATATCGATCAATCGTGCGCTTCTGGTGAGGCATATCCCCGCAACTGATATCTTAACAAGCCACTGTGGAAAACGTGAAAGCACAGCCTGCTTGCTTCGATATTGTGGTGGCGCTAAATATTCTGCCTCTTATTGATGATCCGGTTGCTGCGGTGAATAAAGTATCGGCCTAGTTAAAGCTAGGCGGATTTTTTAATTTTCGGTACTCCTTGTCTTGGAGATGTTGTGTTCAATTATTACCGAACTCTTATTCCGATTTTGTGCTTGTTAGGTAAGGCGCCTCCCGCGCACTATGTTAAGCATAGTGAGTTAGAATGCAGCTTTGCAGATGCAGGTCTTGAGGTAGTGTTTCAAAGGCCACCTAGCAAAGGAGCAGTGGCGTTTATTATAGTTAAAAAGCTTAGTTAGAATTGGTTACGTATTTCGCAAGTACCAAAGTACAGGCCCACGCTGGCCGGTTGTTATTTCTAAGCTGCTAATAGTGTGTTGGCTTCGTTTATTTTGAGGGTATCGCGTCAGTGTAATGTCTCTGCCTTTATTTCTTTGTCATTGCCTTGGATATAACGTCAAGCGCTTCGGCATTTTTCAGGTACTGTGGTTCGGCTCTGAGCATTGTGCGTCTCTCGAACGCGTAGCCGTAGGACAGAATTTTAGCATCCGCATTGTTGGCACCGATAAAGGAAACGCCCACTGGTATTTTATGCACAGTTCCCATGGGGACCGTGAGATGGGGATAGCCGGCGATGGCGGCCATGCGTCCTGCGCCTGGAAAAGGGGGCCAGACGTCACCATTTATGGGATCGATTTGAGGGGATACTGGGCCGGAGGGAGCAACAAGCAGATTCACACTGTAGTCACGCAATAAAGCGTCAATTCCACTTTCCCGGCTTGCCGATTGAATCGTATCTCTGGCATGAATATAGTCGGGGTCATCGAGTCCAAAGAGTGCGTTTGATTCTTCAAAAATATCTTGACCAAACAGAGCCAGCTCAACATCTGCATTTTCTATATTGAATGCAATGAGTTCGGTTAGCGAACGGGTTGCTACCGTCTGAGGTGTCAAGGCAAGATACTCATTCAAGCCCGCCTTGAACTCATACTTCATTACAGAGGAGCTAAATCTATTGAATTCTGCCACCTGGGGTGGTCGGTTTCGTATTTCAACTAGTATTGCGCCTGCCGCTGCTAGTTCCAACAGCGCAGCATCGAAAAGTTCGGCAATGTCGCTGTTATTGCCTACCGAGTAGCGCAAGACGCCAACTCTCACGCCTGTCAGTGCGCCATCCTCAAGCCCCGCAACATAGTCGGTTTTCATGGGTCCACTTGCCATCGCATTTAACATCATGGCAGCACCGCGTACTGATTTGGTCATTGGTCCTGCTGTATCCTGGGATGCTGATATAGGCACAATATATTGTTGGGGAACCAGTCCCACCGTTGGTTTAAACCCTACGACACCATTGACGTTGGAAGGACAAATTATGGAGCCATTGGTTTCTGTTCCTACAGTACCGGCAGCAAGGGACGCCGCTGCAGCTGCCCCTGAACCGGAACTGGAACCACAGGGATTGCGACTTAACATATGTGGATTGCGAACTTGCCCACCCAATGCGGTCCAGCCACTCATAGAGTGACTAGAGCGAAAATTGGCCCATTGGCTGAGATTAGTCTTACCTAAAATCAGAGCTCCTGCCTCGCGCAAGCCAGCGACTAGGGGAGAATCACGACCGGTGATATTGTCCCTTAGTGCCAATGCTCCCGCGGTGGTTGGCATCTGATCGCTAGTTTCGATATTGTCTTTTAGAAGGATAGGCACGCCGTGCAGTGGCCCAAGAGGCTCGCCGGCCGCGCGTTTTTCATCCAGTGCACGTGCCTGCTGGATAATATCGGGATTGCGTGTCAGCACGCTTTGCAAGTTCGGACCCGACTGGTCGATTTGCGTAATTCTCAGCAGGTATAATTCTACTAGTTCTTCAGCGCTTATTTCGCCACCGCGCAAAGCATCCGCTATTTCGGGTAAGGTGCCGGCGAGTAGACCCTGCGCGGAATAATCCATTGTAGTGACTGGCG
>JBLHVT010000069.1:0-16802 GCA_047628735.1 Glaciecola sp. | reverse complement strand
CAGAAAATCGCATTTGTCGGGGCTGGATCAGCCGGCTGCGGCATAGCAGAATTGGTTGTCCGGGCGATGGTTATACAAGGTCTTACTGATCTGGAGGCACGAGCTCGTATTTTTATGATTGATCGTCACGGGCTAGTGACATCGGATATGCTTAACTTAATGGATTTTCAGCAGGTTCTGACTCAAGACAAAGCGATGCTAAGCGACTGGCAATTAAGTGACGATAACGAAACGCTTGAGCTAATGGACGTAGTCTCCAACGCTCATCCAAGTGTTCTCATCGGCGTTTCTGGAAAACCGGGTTTATTTACCGAGGCGATAATTCGGGAAATGCACTCTCATTGCCCAAGACCGGTTGTATTGCCACTGAGCAATCCTTCAAAACATGTAGAGGCGCATCCAGACCAAGTAATCGAATGGACCGATGGCCAAGCTATTGTTGCTACCGGCAGCCCGTTCTTTGCAGTGGACTATGCTGGCAAGAAATTTGAAATCTCGCAGTGTAATAATAGCTATATTTTTCCGGGTATTGGCTTGGGCATTGTCGCGTCAA
This sequence comes from Glaciecola sp., assembly GCA_047628735.1. Lineage (GTDB taxonomy): Bacteria > Pseudomonadota > Gammaproteobacteria > Pseudomonadales > Pseudohongiellaceae > UBA9145. Next base: position 16,249 of record JBLHVT010000069.1, on the reverse strand, counting down.
AATCATCTAGAGTCAGCGATGCCATGTTGATGAAGGCAAGTATTACATTGGCAGAGTTGGCGCCGGTGAGCAATGCAAATACCGATGGCATACTGCCACCATTGACTGACCTTCCTTTTATAAGTAGAGCAATTGCGTTTGCAGTGGCGAAAGTGGCTATGCGCGAAGGCTATGCGCGAGAGATAACTGATGAGGAGCTGAATTCCGCTATTGAGCGAAATTTTTGGACTCCCGAGTATCGGGAATACCGACGCATAGCTACTCGTGCCAGGTAGCACTTTATAACAGCTTTTACAGAATGGATTAGTAAGAAACAATTGAAAAGCTTAAATAGGTAAGTTTCAAAATAGGAGACAAAGATGTCAAGCCACGACTTTATAGTAAAGCGCGATGATCTCGCTACGACTCGTTTAGTTCAGAGCAAGAAACTAATTCCAAATGAGGGACAAGCCGTTCTGCGCGTTGAGCGCTTCGCGTTAACTGCCAACAATATTACTTATGGTGTCGCTGGTGATTTAATTGGTTACTGGCAATTTTTCCCTTGTGTGGAAGAAGGTTTTGGCCGCATACCGGTGTGGGGAATAGCAAATGTTGTTGCTGAAAACAGCAGTGAGCTTAAGGTAGGTGACCGTTATTACGGATATTTTCCTATGTCTGATGAACTCTTGGTTAGCCCCGTCAGGTTATCCACGCGTGGTTTTTCCGATGGCGCAGAACATCGAGCTGAACTGCCAATTGTTTATAATCAGTACACACGGGTTAGCCCAGATAATGGGTTTGAATCAGGTTTTGATAACCACAAGATGGTTTATGCGCCTCTTTTCACTACGTCCTTCGTATTGGATGATTTCTTTGCGGACAACGATGATTTCGGAGCCAAAACCATTTTGCTTGGTAGCGCTTCTAGTAAAACTGCTTTTGGTATGGCTTTCATGCTAAAGCAGTCGGGCAGAGTCAAAGTTGCTGGTCTTACATCTGAAAAAAACTTAGCGTTTGTAAAGGGACTCGGGCTTTATGATGAAGTCTTTACCTATGATGATGTTGAATCGATGGACAACTCTGTTGCTACAGCTTATGTCGATATGTCCGGTAATCGAGATGTGCTAGCAAAGGTACATCATCACTTTGCTGACAATTTAGTTCAGAGCTGTGCGGTAGGAATCACTCATTGGGAGTCTAGGGCGGATAAAGCGCAGCAGAGGCTACCCGGACCGAAGCCGACAATGTTTTTTGCGCCAAGCCAAATAGTTAAGCGTAATAAGGAATGGGGGCAAGCTGAATATCAAGCGCGCTTAGCTAAAGCGACGGCAGCTTTTCTAGCTCAAGTGGACAGCTGGGTTGATATTAAAGAGCATAGATTTGCCGCCGTTGATGATATCTATCAGCAAGTATTGGTTGGTGCGCCTGCCAATACAGCGGTGATAGTGGCGCTAGATTAACGCCAGTGATTTAGCATTCATAATACTTGCTGATTAGAGCTCGCTAACTAGAACTTGCTAACTAGAACTTGCTAAAGAGCTCGCGTAGCTTTTTTGCGCCGATAACCTTCATGCGCTCGATATTCGTAGCTGGGATATTGGTAGCATCGGGGTGATTCTTGACTGCGTTCTCGATACTAGATTCTCTGAGAATATGGAGCAGTGGGTATGGTGAGCGATTAGTATAATTTTCGGCATCGCCGGCCTGGGTATCAGCAAACTGATACTCAGGATGAAACCCCGCAATCTGATAGCGGCCTTCGAAATTTAGCTCGAAAAGAAGGCTGTTTGCTAAGTCAATGAAATCACAATAGTCTAAAAAATCGGCTAGGTGATCACTAACGATCAAAATGCTGGTTTCTATTTCCCTGTTTGATTCCAGCAGTTCAAATTCTGACGTAAGTGAGGTCAGTAATTCTTCGCTGGAATGAGCGGCAGACACCTTGAATCGAATGTTGCCTTGATCAAATTCTTTTCGAGCAAAAGGGCAAAGGTTGAGACCAATAACACATTCTGTAATCCAATTTTTAACTCGGCTCTCGGCATCTACTGCATCGCTATCGGCATTGAGATTTTGAATGGGAGAATCAATGATCAATGGATTCCCCGTCACCAAATTTGGCAAGCACGGCTCCGTAAACCGTCATCGCATCCCAAAGGTTTTGTAGACGAAGGTTTTCATTTTCGGCATGCTGATTATTGTCATGGTTAGCTAGGGGCAATACGATAATAGGTGTTTTCATTCTAGATCTGAAGGCATTCAAAGGCAGCCCGCCGCCCATTGAGGGCGTCAAAATGAGGTCAGGAGTAATTTGCCGTAAGAGCTTGATAAGTCGCTGTGACATTTCGCCATCCATCGATGTTCGCAGGCCAGAACCACCGGGTCCACGCCAGTCCAATTTGATCACTTTTTCATTATCCCTTAAGGTTTCATTACTAGGCTCGTTATAAACGATATGGAATCCTTGCCGCGTTATATGCGCTTCGATTAATTTACGAATGGTCTCAGGATCTTGGTTCGGTACCAAGCGCAAGTTAAGAGATGCTGTAGCGGTGGATAGGATAATATTTCTACCTTGGCTCCCGACTCCACCAGCGCTTAATCCACGCACATTAAATGCAGGCAACGTTATAAGCTCTTCAAGTCGAGTGCCACCCCCCTCCGGTGTATGTACAGAAAGCTCGTCTTTTAATAGTTCAGTTACGTCCGGCATGGCATCTATTGCTGAGCGCTCTGCTTCGGTTAGGCTTGCTACATCGTTGTAATAGCCTTCTATAAGAATGCGTCCGGACTCGTCTCTCATGCTAGTTAGCAGATAAGCTATTCGCATAATTGGATTTGGAGCCCAATTGCCGTAGTGGCCGGAATGCAGCGGCCGATTAGCACCATAGGTCGTCATGTCTAATGTGCGGCCGCCTCGAACGCCGAAAACCAGCTGAGCTCGTCGGGACTGATGCATGGGCGCATCGCAAAATAACAGTAAGTCGGCATCCAACAGACCAGGGTTATTGTCGATGATTTGTCCCAACGTCGGCGAACCGCGCTCTTCTTCGCCATCAAAAATAAGTTTTAGATTCACCGACAGCTCTATACCATTTTGCCTTAACGCATCAATCACATGGACGATTGCGATCACTGGCATTTTGTCATCACCGGCTGATCTGGCATAAAGCCTAGATTCCGGATCAAAGTTGCCAGCACTGTTCTCGATATCGACAGGTTTTCCACCGGCACTCAAAGGAGCATCCAGCAGCGTCGGGGTAAAAGGGGGATACGTCCAATTCTCAACGTCTACTGGCTGGCCATCAAAATGAGCATAGAGCAATAAAGTTTCAGTAGCGCTCGGGTTTAATAGCTCGGCATAGACGTAAGGAGCACCTCCGGCTTGAAGTCGCTTTGTGGTAAATCCCCGAGCCTCAAGCAGCCCTTCAATATGATCTGCATTTGCCGCCATGTCATCCAAGTTTGATGCCACGTTTGGAAAAGACAACAGCTCAATAAAATCATTAAGTATTAAAGCTTCATTGGCTTCACGGTATTCGGTAATTGCCGAGCTAACATCGAGTGCTGACAAATTTTGGGCATTGCTTGCTCCGGCTATTGGGAAACCAATGGCCCCCAAAAGAATAAGAAATATTTTAGGATGAATAAAATTGTTGTTTATTCTGAGCGATTCAATGTTCATTAACGTGCACCGAATGATTTTTAGACAAGGTCTTAGAGTACTAATTAGAAAATGGATTTAGGTTAACTCATACTGCGCCCCTTGATAAAGGGTTCTTCGATAAATTCTTAGTATCGCTGCGGGTATTGCCGGGGGCGTTGTGTTCATTGAAAAGCTCTATGCTAGACTAGCCTCCTAAGCCGTGATGGTGTGGTCGGCTTAGGCGAAAGATTTGACAAGGTAAGTAGACAGGGCTGATAGTTAAGGTACAAATTTAGGTAAAGACTAAGATAATAATTTGGACTATAACTGAGCCAAAAACGTAAACAGATCTTTATAAGAGCCGAACTAGGCAATGACACAGAAAACTAACCTACGAGATTAACGCTTCGATCGATTCGCGAACGATTTAGGCTAGTAGTCTTTTTTAGAGAATTCGAAATGAAAACAGAATTAAAAAACGATGTCATGATAATCACATTGGATGATGGTAAGGCCAATGTGGTTGGACACGCTTTGTTAAACGAGCTCTTTCCAGCTTTAGAGCGAGCGGAAACCGAAGCTAAAGCTGTTCTGATTGTTGGTCGTACCGGTATATTTTCAGCTGGTTTTGATCTAAAAGAACTGAAAAAAGGACCGGCCGAAAGTAGAGCTCTGGTCTCCAGAGGCTATGAGCTTTTGTACAGATTATATGGCTTTCCATTGCCAGTAGTCTCTGCCTGCACTGGCCATGGCATTGGGCTTGGAGCATTTATTTTGCTTGCCTCAGACATGCGGATAGGTATGGCCGGAGACTCTAAAATCAGCCTTCCAGAAACTGCTATTAGTATGCAGCTATCGCCTTTATTGATTGAAGTAGCAACGTCCCGAATATCCAAGAGACATATTATTAGAGCAGCTGTGCAATCAGAAAATTACCTTCCAGAATTAGCCGTCGATGCAGGGTTTTTGGATGAAGTGGTTGACGCTGCTGATCTGTTCAGTAAGGCTTTTGCTACAGCTGAGAAACTTAGTCTTTTGCCGGGAGAGTTTTACGCTAAAAACAAGCATGGGGTAAGGAAGGCGTCTTTAGAACTGATGAAGAATAATTTAAGCGCTTAACTCCAGTTTCTATTTTAGAAAAGTTATTTCCAACGTCGAACCTAAACCGTGCGAGGCATTAAAAGAAGGGCTTTTAAGCAGGCCTTCTTAAGACTTTATTAAAGTCCTTTCATGGCTAAGTATAAGCTTGCAGTTATGGTTTGGTCTAAAAAGCGGGTTACGTATTGCTTGGGTGAATGTAAGAGATATTCTTACATTTTTTCTTTTAGCTTCAATTACTCGCACATCTATTTTGTCGGTAAAGCATCAATTAGCTCATTAGTGCTGCCAATGCTTGGTCTCAATGAATACTTGTTGTATTTCACACAGATACATCTACGCTTATGAGGTAGGTTTCCTATTGAAACGTTCTCTATTTCCGAAAAATAACTCGCCCCGTACAACTGTTTTGATGTAATAAGAAATAGGATCGAGTTAGATTTAATGAAGGCTTTTAAGATATTTAAGCGTCTCTGAAATGGAGGCCTCAATGCCGCTTTTTTGGATCCCTCAGAGTTAGCTAAACGAAGAACTGCAGCGGTTGCTGCCTTTATTCTCGTGCCTAGTTCGATGCTCCTCGTTATGTCGCACTTTATTTTTTTAAATACTAATAGTCACCGAGCGGCAATTATTCTGATCACCATGCTGGTGGGCCTTTTCAGTCTCTATGTGCAGGCTTATAAAGACTGGCCGCGAGTGGTTTGGTTTAGCATTATCGGAGCGCTTTGGATTGCTCCGATTAGTTTGATGATCGAGGAGGGTTTTAGCAGCAGTAACTGGGCATGGTTGCTGCCAGTGGTTTTACTGGCAAACTTTATCTTGTGGAGAAAAGCATCTATCGTTTTGGCTTTTGTTAGTGTGATTTTGCTTGCTTTAGTTTGGGTGTTAACCAAGAAAGGACTAGTTGGTTATGACATTGATGCCGCTGAACACGCGATTACGGTTGCTATCTCTGGTTCCTTGATTTTGGTCCTAGCTTGCTTTTTAGGTTACTCCTGCCGGGCTTCGCAAATTAAATCGCAAAGCCGACTTAAAAAGAGCATGAGCATTCTTGCTGCCGAAGTTGATACTCCAACAACCTCCGAATTGAAAGTACGCCGGTGAGCGTGCTAAAGGCACTTTTCTAACGACGGTCAGTCATGAGCTGCGCACCCCGCTCAACGGTGTGATTGGTGCTAGCGATATGCTTATTTTGAAAGGCTTGGACGCTGATACTGATGGGCTTGTCCGCATTATCAAAAGCAGTGGAGAGATATTACTTAATGTAATTAACAGCGTGCTAGACCTTACAAGACTGGATGAGGGGAAGCTGGACTTAGTAAATGAAAGAGTAAACCTTCGTATCGTGTTTGAGTCCTGCATAGATCCTCTGCAGGTCCTGAGTCAAGCTAAGGGCCTTGAGCATAAAGTGTATACTGATGACTGTGTTTCCAAATATTACAGCGTAGATCCCTCGCTAATTCGGCAGTTGATTCTCAATCTTGGTGGTAACGCGATAAAGTTTATCAACGCAGGCTTTGTAGAAATCCCCGTCACAGAGGTGGACTCTGTAGTGAAACTATCAGTAAAAGATAGTGGGGTAGGTATTGCCGAAGAAAAGCTCCAACAAATATTCGATCCATTCTCTCAGGTCGATTCATCGGTTGTTCGGCAGTTTGAGGGAAGTGGTTTAGGTCTAAGTATAGTGGACCGGCTAGTCAAAATTATGGGAGGTGAGATATGTGTCGAGTCTGAACTTGGCGAGGGTACGTGTTTTATATTGTCCCTTCCTCTGAAAGTTAGTCCTGAACAAGTTAACACCGGACCTGCGAAAGAGGTTCTCCCGATAATTGGCCTTGATATAAGCCCTACTACTGTTCTGGTGGCGGACGACAACGCCATAAATCGCAAAGTGGCAAGCCAGCTATTGCTCAAGTTAGGTCATGCCGTAGTTGAGGCGGTGGATGGCTTAGAGGCGATATCGGCGGTTGAAAAAGGGAATATTGATCTCGTTCTGATGGACGTAAAAATGCCAAATATGGATGGGCTGACCGCCACAGGCGAAATAAGAAAATTGAGGTCGCCGCTTTGTAATATTCCTATTATTGGAGTCACCGCGAATGGGTTTCCGAGTGCGGAGTCAGAAATACTAGAATCAGGTATGAATGACTATCTGTCCAAGCCGGTGCGTTTAGATCAGCTAAGATACGCACTCTTTAAATCGATGTTAATAAGCGTTGTTTAGACATTGTTGAGCTGCATTATAAACTCTTGGTGTTTTGTCATCCCCCTTTGGAAAAGCGAATTAGTGCTTTGCTATTTAGCTAAGCTATACGCGACCCAAATCAGTGCTAGAATTCTTTTGTCAGCTTCGGGCCAGCGTGCAGCTAATTCTGAGTAAATTTTATGCTAACTTTACGTAAATATGACTTTAAATCAGTGTTTAAACAGCACGACTTCCATTCTTACCACTTCCTCATGAGGGATTTGTATGCGTATCACTTTACTACTCTCACTCACTCTTTTTCTTGGCTCATGCGGCGAAGTCGCTCCTGAATCTCAAACTGGCGTCATGCCGGTAATTGAAGAGCTTAAGCCCACTGAAAAGTTGAACCAATGGCTCGATAGCCAATATGAAAAGCAGCTTAGCTTTAGCCCAGAAAAAAGATCTCGCCTGGGTGATAAAACTGATTACGATCAGCTGAATGACTATAGTTTGGCAGCCCAGAGGCGTGTTCTCGATTGGCAAAGTGCCAGCGTAGCGCAGATGCGCACTGCCTTTGCCTATGAGGCTCTCACCTCTGACGGTAAACTCTCCTACGATATGTGGGAATTTTCATTGGAGCAAGCTCAAGCAGCCGCTCCCTATGCTAATTATGGTTATTTGTTTGGCCGAGGAGGTTCTCATTCTGCGGTTCCTAGTTTTTTAATCAGCTATCACAAAATCGACGATGCAAGTGACGTGCAGGCTTACCTGGCCAGATTAAGAGATATCGATAGGGTGTTTGATCAACTACTAGACAGAGTGCAGGCAGCCGCTGACGACGGCATTTTTCAGCCGCGTTTCGGATTTGACTCGGCTATATCCGAGATTCAGCGAGTTACCGCTGGCGTGCCATTTAATACCAGCGACGATTCACCCAACTCACCAATTTGGATTGATATTCAAACCAAGCTCGAAAATTTAGTTGAGCTGCAAGTCTTAGATTCAGATTCAGCGCAAGCTTACCTTACCGAAGCCAGAGAAATCCTATCTGGAGAAGTAATGGCCTCTTATCAGAAAGTATTAGATTGGCTCGAAAAAAATAAGAATTATGCCGCTTCAGAATCTCAAGGCGTTTGGGCCTTGCCTGACGGTGAGAATTATTATAATCATCGCCTCAAACGTATGACCACTCTAGATCTTAGTGCTGATGAGATTCATAACATGGGTCTGGATGAGGTGGCTCGGCTTCGGTCGGAAATGGAACTAATTAAAAAGCAGGTGGGTTATGAGAGCAGCCTCGGTGAGTTCTTTGTATTTATGCGCGAAGATGCTCAGTTTTATTACCCTAACACCGATGAGGGCCGGCAGGCCTATCTAGATGTTAACAATGAATATCTCGAGTTTATCAAACAAAAGCTACCGGATTATTTTGGATTATTGCCAAAAGCCGACCTCGTTGTAAAAAGGGTAGAGTCGTTTAGAGAGCAGGCTGGAGGCGCTCAGCATTACCGTTCAGGTTCTCCAGATGGGACGCGCCCTGGTGTTTTTTATTCTCATATGGCCGACATGGCCACCTTAGCTAAATTTCAGATTGAAGATATTGCCTATCATGAAGGCAGTCCTGGCCATCATATGCAAATCTCTATCCAGCAGGAGTTAACTGATATTCCGCGCTTTAGAACCCAGTATCGCACTACCGCCTATACCGAGGGCTGGGGCTTATATGCAGAATGGCTGGCTAAAGAGATGGGAGGGTTTGATGATCCATATTCTGACTTTGGTCGTCTAGCTGGCGAAATTTGGCGAGCGGTGCGGTTAGTTGTTGATACAGGGATTCACTCAATGCGCTGGTCGGAGGATATGGCTGTGCAGTATTTTTTAGACAACACTCCCATTTCAAAGGGAGCGATTCGCTCAGAAGTTCAACGTTATTTCGCTAATCCAGGTCAGGCAACGGCTTATAAAATTGGAATGATGAATTTTCAGATGGCGCGAGCGAATGCAGAAGAAAAGCTAGGCGATAAATTCGACATTAAACAGTTTCATGACGTTGTATTAGGCGCCGGTGCAGTGCCAATTTCTATGATGCATGCGCGTGTTGAGCGTTGGATTGAAGAGTCTTTAGTCCAAAATTAGGCTGAGTTCGATTTTTTCTGTGTAAGAACTAGTGGCTTGGGCTTACACCGGGCCGGGTTTTTTCCTATACTTCGCGCTTTGGCGAGATAAGGGCTGATTAAAAGAGGCCTCTCGCATCCTTGGAGAAATCTAGAGTGACAGACAAAGTAGCTGTAGTAATGGGCTCGAAAAGCGATTGGGAAACCATGCAAGCGGCTACGCAGATGCTCAGCGAGTTAGGTGTGGAGTGGCATGCTGAGATTGTTTCGGCCCACCGAACCCCAGACAAGATGCTGGAGTTTGCTAAATCTGCTGCCGCCAACGGATATAAGGTAATTATTGCTGGTGCTGGGGGCGCGGCTCACCTCCCAGGAATGATTGCGTCTTCCACTCTTTTACCCGTGTTGGGTGTGCCAGTGCAAAGTAAGGCCCTCAGTGGTTTAGATAGTCTTCTGTCCATTGCGCAAATGCCCAAGGGTGTTGCCGTTGGGACATTGGCAATCGGTGTGGCAGGAGCTGCAAACGCTGGGCTTTTAGCGGGTCAAATTTTGGCTTTGAATGACGCTACCGTGGCGGCAAACGTTGCGGCATGGAGAGAGCGACAAACGAAGGCAGTGTTAGAGAACAGTTCTCCGGAGAGCAGGTAGCAATGCAGTCGATCTATGTGCTTGGTGATGGCCAGTTAGGAAATATGCTGCTAGAGGCTGGTCGCAGAATAGGCGTCGATGTGACATTGATGTCAATTGATGATGACGTCACAGTGCCCGCCGATGTCAAAATAACTGCCGAGCGAGAGCATTGGCAGGCAAGCCCATTCATTACTAAAATCATTGAGCATCCTGGCTGGCTAAATTCTCAGACATTTGTCGATATTCCTGACCGGCGCCGTCAAAAGCTTCTGTTAGATTCACTCGACTTGCCGACGTCGCCTTGGTGCACTACTACAAATGACACCACGCTTGCTCAGCTGGTGGATTTGTTGGGCAATGAATTCCTCTTGAAAAGTGCTCGAGATGGTTACGACGGTAAAGGTCAATGGCGCTACCATGGCGAAGATAGTGCGGTTCTTCCTGAATGGAAAGACAATGCGATCGCTGAAAGTTTTATAGCCTTTGACACGGAAGTATCCTTAGTAGGGGCGCGCAATAAGAGCGGAGAACTTGCGTTTTATGAATTAACGGAGAACTTTCACGCTGATGGCATTCTTCAAATAAGTGTCAAAACTGAAAAGACATTTGATCGCTATCAAAAACAAGCGGAGGGCTATCTTTCCAAGCTTATGGATAATCTTGATTACGTTGGGGTTATGGCGGCCGAGTTCTTTTTAACCGCTGACGGACTTTTGATAAATGAGATAGCGCCGCGTGTTCATAATTCCGGACACTGGACCCAAGCAGGGGCCTCGGTAAGTCAATTTGAGTTGCACGTGCGTGCTACATGCGACCTTCCATTTCCTCGGATTGATCAGTCTGGCAGCAGCTTGATGGTAAACCTAATTGGCGCGCCGCTGGCGCCGGAGTGGTTTAGTACCGAGGGTGCGCGCATTCATTGGTACGCAAAGGAAGTGCGCCCAGGCAGAAAGCTCGGTCACGTTAACTTTCATCACGTAGATCCTAAAATACTTAACGAGTGGTTGGGGCAGTTGCCGCTTGATGGCCGTTATGAAAAAAATTCGCTTTTAGCGAAGAAGCGTCTTCTTGGTCAGTGAATCTGTCAAGTTAAGTTCTGCAGCAGATACCTGCGCAGAAGTAGTTAATGAGAGCTGGGAGCGAAAAGCGCTTGTTGCACAGTCTAAAAAGAGGGCTTTTCTCTCATTGCGATGCCTGCCGGATCTTCTCAAAAGGCGAACTTCTAAAAGGTGACACAGTGGTCGCAGCTAACAGGAAGTTAAAGAAAAGTTAGAAGAAGTTAAACCAAAACGCTTCTCATGACAGCTGCGCTTTAAAGTTATTTATAAAGAGCCTACCGATGCCTACCCTGATCCATCAGCGCGTAAAAGAGTGCCAGCAAGGGACCTACCTTAAGTTAATTTGCCGAGTAAGCTCAGGCTGGGTGGTGATGGGGGATGTTCAGTTTTTAAAAGGATATTGCCTGCTGTTGCCTGACCCCGTGGTGGCGAATTTGAATGAATTGAACGAGCAGGGCCGAAAAGCTTTTTTATGGGAAATGTCGGTGGTCGGTGATGTGATTCTTGAGGTCACCGGCGCATTGAGAATCAACTATGAAATGATCGGTAATGTTGAGCCCGCTCTGCATGCGCACATTTTTCCCCGCTACGAAAACGAGCCCGATAATCTGAAATTAAAGCCGGTCTGGTTTTATGATTGGGAAGCCGCGAGGGCTTTCGATAAAAGTAAGGATAATGAGCTAATGCAAAGCATTGCTGCGGGACTTAAGGCCAAGGGTTTGTAGTCTGTGACGAAGCCCAGCCCCTAATACATCGATAAAACCGAACTATTCTTGAATTGGCATTGTGCTTCAATACTTTCTGATTTCAATTTCATAATTCAGACATTGATGATTGGTAAAATTTAAACCTTTGATTTTTATAAGTTAAAGTCATTAAAGGCCTTTTGTGTTTTGCCGGAACCGAACTCAGTGCCACAATTCACGAGCGCATAACAGCAATTGAGTACGGCTTCGGCTAAGGAAGTTTAAGGATTCGCTAAACCATGTCAGACCATTACCCCGGCAAAAAAGAATTTAGGGAGCTGTTCTTTGCTATTTTGAGCCCAGAAGCAGGGTTCTATAAAGTCGTACTGATTTACAGTTTAGCGATCAGCTTGCTTACTCTCGCAGTTCCAATCTCCTTGCAGCTCCTAGTCGATACTGTGGCAAATATTGCTTTGGTGCGCGCGGTTGTCCTAATTTCTGTGCTGCTGTTTGCGTTACTGTTTATCTCCGGGGTGATGTACGCATTGCGGGCCTATGCAATGGAGATATTTACTCGGAAACTTTATGCCCGCGTATCGAGCGAGATTGCGATGACAGCAATGCTGGCTGAATCAGATTACTTTGAAGAATACCAAAACTCAGATTTGTTTAATCGTTACTTCGATATTTTAACTCTTAAAAAGACAGTGCCCAATATTTTAACTAATGGGTTTACGTTGATCTTGCAGCTGATGATTGGCTTTACTGTAGTCTCTTTTTACCACTTCTACTTTTTCATATTTTGTATAGTGCTGATCTCACTAATTTGGCTTATCTGGCGGATCTGGGGCTGGTCTTCTATTAACACTGCATTTAGGTTGTCGGAGTCTAAATATAAAACAGCCGCTTGGTTGCAGTCTTTAGCGGTGACCAACGAAGCCTATAGGACTTCCCTCAATCCTTCTTATCCAATTGTTGAGACCGATCGATTAGTGAATGAACACATTGATTGCCAAAAGAAACACTTCCGAAATACCTACAGCCAACTCCTCAGCTTTCTATTTCTTTATGCCCTAGCGAGTGCGGTACTGCTTGGCATGGGGGGGTGGTTGGTGATTGTGGGCCAACTCACATTGGGACAATTGGTCGCGGCGGAGTTGATTATGTCGGCAATATTCGTGGGACTTCCTCAGTTAGCAGGCTATTTAGATTATTTCTTTGATGTTTGCGCTGCCATTGAGGAGTTGTCTCGGTTCCGTGATGTGCGAACTCAATTGCCGGTTAAAGCTAGCGCTGTAAAGATGCCAATCGATAACTCAATCGAGGTATCCAAGGTTCGGCTAGAGCGCTTTGAACGAAGTATGGCGTTTGATCTCAGTCTTCCCGCTCACGGTATTTTTAGAGTTGTGGGTAATGCGATTAGTCTGAAATGGCTGACTGAACTGCTGCGCGGAAACTATCAGCCAGGTGCAGGTCTGATTACAATTGGTGGCACTGATAACCTTGACATCGACAGGCAGTCGCTTCGTCAATCTATAAGGATAATAGATCGAGTGACTTTGCTGCCTATGTCTGTCAAAGCCTACTTGGAACTCTATATTTCCGCAGATTCAAGTTATTCGCGGCAACAGTCTTTAGCACTTTTGCAGCTTGATGACGATATTTTGAGTTTAAAAGGGGGGATAGAAACTGTGCTAAGTAGGAGTGCTTGGCCTCTTACGCAGCCACAAGCGATAAGGTTAAAGCTTGCGACAGCGCTTTTATCCAAACCCTCAGTGCTTGTGCTAGGTGATATTGTCGACACGGTCGTTCCCGACATAATAGAGCCGTTTATTGAAGCAATGCAGAAACAAGGTACCTCAGTTTTATATTTTACTTGCCGAGAGGATATAACCAGATTCACTCATAAAATTGAAATAGATGCTCATGGTCAAACGGTCACAGAGTCGGGTGAGGAGCAAAGCCAATGAGTCAGCGTAGTGCGTTTCTGAAAAATCAGAAATATTCATTTGATAAGCCTTATCAAGACGACCAATTGGAGCGATTAGACACACTCGCGGGTATTAAAATTCCAAGCGTCGTTAAAGTGAGCTGTTGGATCATTGGTGTCAGTGTTGTGCTGGGGATTGCTAGTCTTTGGATTCCTTGGGTTCAGACCACATCGGGGATTGGCCAGGTAACTACCCTAAGGCCTGCTGATAGAGTGCAAAGCATAAGTGCACTGGTCTCCGGCCGGATTGCGCAGTGGTACGTTCAGGATGCTGATTTTGTCAAAGCCGGTGATCCTATTATCAGGATTCAAGATATCGACGATCAATTGTTGCCGCGATTGCAAGCTCAGCTCGGGGCCGCTGAAAGAAAGATTACCGCCGCTCGTGCAACAGTGACCACAGCGCAGGTGGATTACCAGAGGCAGGAACAATTATTGGCTGAGGGTTTGGCATCCAGACTCTCTTTTGAGCAAGCGAGAATAAAAGTTCAGCAGCTCTCTGTGTCAGTAGAGGAGGCAACCACTGAGTTAAATCAGGCGCAAACGGCTCTGTCCCGACAGGGCAGTCAGTTAGTTAGGGCTCCCAGAGACGGTACGATTTTGCACGTGGAAGCAGGAGACACCGCAACAGTGGTCAGTGCAGGCCAGCCTCTAGCTACATTTATGCCAGCTAATTCGACAAGGGCCGTCGAGATGTACATCGATGGTCGTGATATTGGTCTGGTTAGCCCTGGCCGAAATGTCAGACTTCAATTTGAAGGCTGGCCGGCATTTCAGTTTAGCGGTCGTCCGGATCTCGCTGTAGGCACCTTCCGTGGAGAGGTCTTGTTTGTTGAGCCTTCTGCGAGAATTGATGGGCGCTTTAGAGTGCTGGTGAAAGAGCCTGAGCGCACGGCTGGATGTTTAGGGGCCGAGGTAAAGGGTGGAATTCCTCGCATGGGTGAATGTGGCTGGCCACCGGAAACCTTTGTCCGACTCGGCGCAAATGTGCGAGGTTGGATCTTACTTGAAACAGTACCATTGGGATTTGAAATGTGGCGCTTGCTTAATAATTTTCCTCCCTTGAACGCAGCCCCAACCAGTCCTAATACAGGCGAGTGATTTAGTGCAAGTTAAAGTAAAAGATAGAATAAAAACAGCAACAAAAGCCAAATTAGCATTGGTCTTTGCTGCTTTTCTTTTCAGCGGTGCGACCGCCCAAGATCCTAGACTGGTCAGCGAGCAGGCAACTGAGCTGGCAGACGTATTGCAAAGTGCGGCTGAGTTTTACCCAAGTATTAAAGCAGCTCAAGCCGGCATTGCTGAACAAGAATCTGAGTTTCTAGCAGCCACGGGTGCGTTTGACCCTAGAGTGGATGGTTCCGCCTCATCTCGCCTTGGTGGTTTTTATACTGGTACCGCAACAAATGCTGGTGTTTATCAAAGCATGCCGTTTATGGGCGCTGAGCTGTTTGCAGACTATTCAGTGTCAGGCGGCACTTTTCCTGTTTATGAGGATCGGCTCGTAACCACCGATGCTGGTCAAGCGCGAGTAGGGGTTGCTTTTTCATTGCTTCGAGACAGGGATATAGATGACAGGCGTTTTGCTGTCAAGAAAGCAGAGCTGGACACTAATATTGCCGAGTTCAGTTTGCTGGCGCAACAGATTCAAGTGCTGCAGCAGGCCTATGTTACGTACGCGAGCTGGTTGATATCAGCGCGCCTGTTGGAAGCTTTTCAAGAGTTACTTGATGTGGCTCAGGTGCGCGGTGAAGCTCTGGAGCGGCAGGCACAGGCCGGAGATGTTGCAGAGATATTAGTGATAGAAAATGACCAAGCCGTGCTCCAGCGCGAGGGGCTGGTAGTTGAAGCTCGGCGTCAGGTTAGATTGACAGCAGAAAGGCTTGCACTGTTTTTGCGTAGCGATGATGGCATGCCGATTTATCCGCTGTACGATACGTCTTTGAATATGCCCATTGCAGATGAAGGCTTTCTTAATCAGCCGGTCACACTGCTGATTGATCAGGCATTAGAAAATCGGCCAGATATTGCCGCCGCCAAAACATTGCGACAGCAGTTTAGATTGGAAAAACGGATCGCCGAAAACATGGCCAAGCCGCAGCTTGATTTCCGCCTCTACACGGCCAGGGATTTTGGTGATGGGTCTATTACTCGCATGGGCACAGATACTATTGCCGATATCTCCTTTAGCATACCGCTGGAAACTAGGACGGCCAGGGGAAAAATAGCCTCTGCTGATGCGCGGCTGCTAGCGCTAAGCTATGACCTTCGCTTGATCATAGATCAGGCTGAGCGAGATCTTCGATTATCACTAGTAAATCTTCGTGCAACTAGCGAGCTTCAGAGCGTAGCCTTACAGGAGCTCGAGGTTGCACAGGTTTTGGCGGATGCTGAGGCAAGACAGTTCGAGGCTGGAATCAGTGACTATTTTCGGCTGAACGTCAGAGAGAGGATGCTCGGCGAGGCTCAGCTGCGGCGTTGGCAGGCCGAGCTTAATCATCAAATCGCGCTAGCTAATTACTATGGGATTAGTATGAATCTGCCTATTCTTCTTGGTGAATCGGAGTAGGCAAAGCCGATTAATCTCAAAATTAATCAAGTAAAACCCATGTTATCAACTACAGTTTGAACGACATTTTTAACCTTCCAGCACTGGTAATTGTTGATAATGGAGTACCCGAATGCACTTGTGCTAGACATATCAGCCCCGTTAAGGCCATAAACCATATTTGTAATTTCGAACAGTCGGTTTTCGACATCGACCACTGACAAGAAATGATGGCTCGGGCCGCAGGTTTGCTGGGTTTTCCATATGCCTTGATAGGAAAGCCAGACCCGAGCAACATCGACTGTATTCGTACCG
>JBLHVT010000068.1:0-16856 GCA_047628735.1 Glaciecola sp. | reverse complement strand
AATTATCAATGAGTAGAATGCGATTTGATTCCAGCCCCAGCCCCCAGCTACTAGGCACCGAGCAAAGTTAGGATACAAATCAGGCGCCGATACCAGCTAGCGGATATGCGGATATGCGGATATGCGGCTAGGCAATATGGCCATCGGCGAAAAAGTGAATAGCCAGAAAATAGGAGTTCCAATCAATCCGTATTTTGAAGACAGGCATTCGAACCACTAACCAATAGACAAAGATAGAAAGGCTGGCTACCCAAAACCTTTGATTAAAAAAAATTCTGCACATACAGGCTTAGACTCATTGTTATGATTCCAGCTACGATATAAAGATTGTTGGAGGCTGAGTTTAAATACAGATTGCTTAGCATCAATAAGCAGGCGACAGGGCTGAGACTCAGGATGAAAACGCAAAAATGTGTCTTTTTCGAAGCTCAATCGGTTCAGCATCGAGTGAGTTTAGCCGGCCATTGTCTAAAAACAGGATATGGTTTTGTCAATGAACGGGAAGTCTTCTAAAAAATGAGATATTAGACGCGTAGTTCACATTTAAGAAAGTTTCCTACAGGTTTCAGAGAAGGGCCTTTGCAGCAGTTTCTTTGATTGAATTTTGATTCTGTCTTTTTAACCATAAGGCATTGATATAAATAGAGATGATTTTATATAAAATGAGAAAACTAATTTTAGCCAGTTTAGGGGTTGCAATTATAGCCACTCTTTCCAGTTGCGCGCCGGAACCTATTGACGAGTCGATAAATCAACAAGTCCAAGGCGAGAGCAAGGATAATTGGTGGGATGCACTGCCACGAGCGCAGTGGTCGCCTTTTGAAAAAATTGCAGTGCAGCAAAATCAAGATTGGTTTCAAGTATATCGAATTAGAGAGGGGGTTTATGGCATTTATGAAGATGGGCAGTTTGAGGAAGTTATTTCTTACCTCATCACCGGCAGTGAAAATGCTTTGCTTTTCGATACAGGCATTGGCGTTGGCGATATTTCCGCAATCGTAAAACAGTTAACCGGTTTGCCCGTGTCAGTTCTTAACTCTCACACTCACTATGATCACGTAGGGGGGAACCACTTGTTTGAAAAACTTTACGGCGTTGCCTCCGCTTATACTGTGGATCACATGAACGGCAGGACTAATGACGAGGTAAAAGAATTTATTGGACCAGGCTGGACCTGGAAACCTCTGCCGGATAGCACGACTGTGGACAATTATTCCAGTGCAGCTTTTTCCATTACTGACTATGTGAGCGACGGGTATGAGATAGATTTAGGCGGCCGTGTGTTGGAAGTTATTTTAGTTCCAGGACACACCCCTGATGCATTAGTACTACTAGACCGAGAAAATCGGTTGATGTTTATGGGGGATACTTTTTATCCGGCATCTTTGTATGCGCACATGGGGGACGCGGATTTTTTTGAATACGCTAAGTCAGCTGAAAAGCTAGCGGGCTTTAGAAATGATGTGGATTATCTGCTGCCAGCGCACAATGAGCCGCTAGTCGCTGGCTATTACCTAACCGCAATGCGTGATGCGTTCAATGCGATACAGGCGCCAAATGCTCCATTTAGGTTGGCAGGCGCTGATCGCGAATATCTATTTGACGGGTTTAGTATTATGGTAAGCGAGCCACCACCTTGGCGTTTATAGCTGCCGACCCTAAATTGAGTAAGCTAGTGAAGATGGCTTAAATCTACAAAGCCTTCTTTGTTAGGCATTTGAATTTTTGTTAACGACTCTTTGTTCAAAATAGTGTTTTCGTCGATGATATTATTGAGAAATAATACATAGGCCGTGACTTGATAGACTTCCTCGTTGCTTAATGATTTGGGAGCATTTGCGGGCATAGCGCGGCGAATAAAGTCAAACACTGTGCTGGCATGAGGCCAGTAGCTGCCGACAGTACGCAGCAGATTGCCTTCTGAGTGTATGTCACCGCCTACCAGCCTTGTATTACCGGAAACGCCTTCGCCATTTGCGGCGTGACATGCTGCGCACTTAACATCGAACACTGCCTTTCCAGTCTTTGCTGTGCCGCTGCCAGAGGGAAAGCCACTTCCATCTGGGCCTGCTACTAAGTCGAAGTCACTGAGCTGAGATTCACTAATTGCTTGGCCTAACTTTACAGTCTGGGCTTGGCTGCTAGGCAGTAATAGAAAAGCTGCATTGACTAATAAAAAGCCAAACTTAAATGCTTTAGGCATATACATTTTTAATCTCTCCCGCAGAGTTTATGCCCCAGCTTTGAACGCCGTGGTAGTGATAGAAGCTAATTAAGCCGCGTTCGGCCAGAATAGCATCTCGGCTGGGTTGAACGTTGCCCGCACTGTCGGTGGCTCGGCTTTGTAAAACGGCGCCGCCTCCATCCCACTGCCAAGCAATGCTGAACCGCACTAGAGCTTTGTCCGATTGCGAGGATTCGATTGTCGCATCTGCCCAACTGCGGCCACCGTCTGCACTAACTTCAACTTTTTTGATGCTTCCTGCACCTGACCAGGCGATACCGGTGACTTTGTACACGCCTTTTTGCGGGAGCGACATCTGGCCCGAGGGGGATGTTATAAGCGACTTTGCTCCCATCGGGAAGGTGAATTGTAGGCTTCGTCGATCCGCCATTGTGTCTGTGTACTTACTAGTCTCGTCTCTAAATTGGCTCGCTTGGCGAGTTAGCTTTAACTGAGTAAGCCATTTAACGCTGATGTTTCCTTCCCAGCCTGGGACAAATAGGCGCATTGGGTAGCCTTGCTCTGGCCGAATAGGTTCGCCATTTTGATAGAGCGCGATCATGACATCATCGAGTGCTTTGTCCAGTGGCACCGACCGGCCCATGCTTGCGCCATCGGCTCCGACGGCGGCAATCCATTTGGCCTGCGCTTTAATCCCGGCTTCATCAAGCAAGGTTGATAGAAGAACCCCTGTCCACTGTGCACATGAAACCAAGCCATGTATGCTTTGCACGGAGCCATCGACAGGAGTGTCACCAAATAAAGTGCCGCTGTTGCCTGAGCATTCTAGAAAATAGGTCTTGCTGACCATCGGGTATTTTAAAAGGTCTTCATAAGAAAACATCAAGGGTTGATCAACCAGACCATTAATAACTAATTTATGCTGGGCCGGGTCTATGGCCGGCACACCAGAATGATGTCGCTCAAAATGTAGGCTGTTCGGAGTAATCGTGCCTTGCAAATGTTGCAGTGGGGAGCGGGATGCGCCGCCACCAGGATAAATGGGGTTGGGAGTTCCCGCCATTCTTTGTATCTGACTGGTAAAGGGTGAGGGACTGCCATAAGCGCTAGTTCCGGGTCCTGGCTGCTTTGACCATTGCGGAATCTGAAGTTTGAGCCCAGCATCTGCTGATAGCGCATTAGTGGCTAGCGCTGAGCCAAGCCCGCCTAATCCCACTTTAAGTAAATGACGTCGATTTATCAGGCCATTGCCGGCCACTCTATCCAATTTATCGCTCATAAATTTGCCATTTTTCTTGAGTTGGTTATCCAGGTACTATAATCGAGAACTGTTGATGAGTGCACAATAGATATTACAGGTAATAAGTTAAGGCTATCAGGGTGCCAAGAGAATAAGGACAATGCAAATGCTTATTCATGGGTTTTAGCTTCAGCTTAAGTTTATGCTGGCGCTGATTGGAGTCATCGGCGGCACCGGTAATCAGCCACGGCTGAGTCCTAATTCAACTTAATTCGACGAATAAAACCATCAGATTAACCTGACTTAATTAACAATGGCTGGAGAGGCCAAAATGAAAATAAAGTCGGTCATCATGAAATCAAGGTTTACGCAATATCACTATTGCTGCCTAGCGCGCTTCATTCAGTGTCCGAGGCAGCACAGTCAGCTGGCCCAATACTCATCCGCTCCCGGCCATCTTAGAAAATCAAAAAATGCTCATTCTAAATATTGATTTAGCTCCCAGTCAGACTTCTGCGCCACATCGGCATAACGCCCTTGTTTTTGTTTACGTATTAGAGGGCACTATCGAAATGCAGGAGCGAGGTTAGCTGATGACTCCATTAAGGCCGGCTGAGATGTTTCATGAAACACCTCAAGATATTCATCAGTTGTCACGCAATGTTAGTGATACCGAACCGGCTAAGGTTTTGGTGCACATATAATAGCAGGGCAGGCAGTCCATGTGCCGACAGCTGTTTTTAATGCGGCTTAGCGAGTCAGCACATGCCAGATCACATAAAACCACGAAAAAAAGCCATGCAATATAGCCCAGAGAACTGAGTGGTTTACACTCCAGGATATAGCGATTGCAAGCGCGCTTCCAAAAGTGATGCCATATCTGGCTGCTTCTCTACCTGAACTAACCATGCTCTCTCTCCCTTTGACCGGTGAGGTTGAAATTGTAAACCTTAAGGTCTGCTGTTTTGCAAAGTGTCATCGATTTTAGAGCTTATATGCCATAAATACTAACAATTCGCTTAACCGCCTCTCGGTTTCGCATCCGCCTTTCAAAATCGCTGATGGTTGGATACTTGCCAAGTTCGACGCCGTCACCTTTTAGCCACTGCGCAATAGTAAAAAGGTAGGCATCGCAGATTGAATAGTCAGCGCCCAAAACCCAAGGGCCGACAAACATTTCTGATTCAATCAAATCGAAGTAATCGCTCATGTTGTTACTGACTTTATTTTGCATGGCAAGAATAGCCGTATCATCGTCAGCCCATCTAACGCCTCTCACTCTGTGGGCGTGTGCTACGTGGACGGTCGAGCAAAGGTAGAGATTGAATTCTTGGCATTTAGCGAACAGGTAGGGATTATTAGTGGGGGCTAAGTTGGCGGCAGGATTTGTTTGCGCGATGTACGCAAGAATCGCAGGGGTCTCAGTGATGATTCCCTCATCCGTCGCTAAAGCGGGCACTCGCCCTTTGGGGTTGATCTTTAAATAATTATCACTACGTTGTTCGGTGGTAGCGAAATCGATTTCTCTTGCTTCATAAGAAGCGCCTGATTCTTCTAGCGCGAGGTGAGCTGCAATAGCTACGGACTTTTTTGCAAAGTAAAATATCATGATTATTATTTTTATCCTTCGTTGTAATCACAGTTGTAAGAATGGTTTTAATAACGGGTGTAACTGGTTTTGTAATCGCCATTGGTCGCCGATGGCTGAGCAAGCGCTCTGTTGTTGCTAATTAATTAGTGACAATTTCGAATGTCATAGCTGCGCCCCGACTCTGACCAAATTCATCAAGGCTATCAACTTTTATTAAATGTAGTCCTAAGCTTAGGTCTTCGGGCATATTTATTTCCCATATATGAGAAGAGCGGCTGACGCCGCTGTAAGCATTTTCGGTATCTTCATACCTTGACAAATTTTCTATAAAGGGATCGGTTCTAACTACATAACTCATAGCGGCTCTTTCGCCTTTGTCTATCGATACCCAAACGCTATCACGGGCGCCGCCATCAAAAAGATTAACGACAATTTTGGTGTTCGGCCGCAATGAGCCTCGGTTAAGGCTGCCTTCGCTGGCCTGAGTTAAAGGAGGGTCGAGTGTAATCCTTAGTCGCGCATTGGCGTCAGCGCCAAACGGGAACGGAATAAAATCTGGGATGAGCGAGGTGTCACTGAATTTCAGTACGTAGAAACCGTTGGGGTTGCCATCTTCCATTATCGAATCTTTTACACCACGTGCATCTGTAAGACCGCTGGTCCAGCCGCTACCTCGCACTTCGGCGAGCGTATGTGCTATCCAAGCTGGGCCTTGCCAGCCATGGCTGTGATTGACTTCAACCTTCCAACTATTGCTGGTGTCGTGACCGGCAAGGCCATAAATTTTAGAAAATGGTGTTAATATTTCAAGCAATCTTGAAAAGTTTTCGGTGCTAGGTCCACTATGAGGTTGAGATTGACCATCGTCTGCTTCGCTAATCAATGGGATATGCGTCGCGATCACAATAAGTTTGTCTGACGACACGTTAGCGAGATCTTGCTCAAGCCACTTAAGTTGATTCTCGGGAATGAATCCGCGGTAATCTGAATTACCGAATTTCTGGCTGTCGCCAGCATACTCGACATTATTTAGAGCAACGAAATGCACATTGCCGTGATTGAAGGAATAGTAGGTAGGGCCAAAATGACTTTTAAAAGTTTCATTAGCAAAAGTCCCGTTGGGAGATTTGAAATTAATGTCATGATTTCCGGGAAGATACCACTGGGGTATATCCATTAAGCCCATCATCGCCTTGTGTCTGCTATACAGCGCCAAATTGTCATACACGACATCGCCTACGGTGATTCCAAAATCTACACCGTAGGGATTTTGGATGAGAGGGTTTATCAGGTCTTCCCGGAGCATATCTTGACTTAGTTCATATTTGGCCTGAGTGTCAGCAAACGCATGGATTGTGAATTCGGTGTCAGAACGCTCTCTTGCGATTAGGCCAAAGTTAATGAAACTTGGCAGTGGGCCTGTCGCTTGTATAACCGGCCACTGCCAGGCAACCGAGGTCCCTGCGATCTGAGTTGGCGTGCCGTCGGGATAGTGTTTATAGAAAAACTGAGACACATTGTATTCGTCAACGGGGACATCATATTCAGCGGGTTTTGATATAAACAGTATTTGAGTCGGGTGTATGGCAATTTGGTAATTACCGCCAGCGTCAGTTTGGACGACGTCACAGCCATTGCTGACACTGACTCCGGCTATGCCCGCTTCAATTCTATCGCGGCGATTGTTGCTATTAGTTTCGATGTACACGCTGCCGCGAATAGTTTCGGCTGTTTGTGTTGAATAGTCACAATTGGCCCAGCTGAAAGAAGCTACAGATAGACAAGCCAGAGAGAGTAAAAAGCGGGACAGTTTTTCGTGGTTGGCAGTGATAATTAATTTCATGACGTACTCTCTAACACAAGCGAAAGGATAGGGGCTGTAATAGTAATGCTGGACGGTGACAAGTTAGCGTCAAGCCAAGCCTTTGAAAACACTGAGGCTTTAAAGTGTCACTTGTACGGCTATTCGTCAACCGAACAGTTGAGGGCTCTTCAGCATTGTTGATCTGGATTAAATCTGCCGTAAGTTTTTCGTATACGAGAAGGAAGCAGAACAAGAAAGCTAGGCAAAGGTATAGAGCGTCCCAGCAAACTTCAGCTTGTGGTAAACATAATGAGACCCTAGGGTTTTATCATTGAACTTACATCAGGAGGAATGCAATGAAGCCAAGAATAAGCATGATCATGCTCGGTGTAGATGACATAGAAAAATCCGTGGCCTTTTATCGTGATTGGCTCGGGTTTCCCCGCTCGAAAGTCCACCAGAGGTTGCCGTCTTTATTCTTAACGTAACATGGCTCGGTCTTTATGGTCTTAGCCGACGATGGTCAGCTCCCCGGACAAGGGAGTGAGTTTAATAGCTTTGCTTTGGCTCACAATCTCGATTTATAAGCTGAGGTGGATAGGCTTATGAATGAAGTGGTTAGAGCAGGAGCTGAGCTAGTCAAGCCGCCTCAAAAAGTGTTTCGGGGCAGTTACCCAGGCTATTTTTAAGATCCTTATGGCCATCTTTGGGAATTGGCATACAATCTCTTTGCGTGAATTGGACCGGCGGGCGCGTCGCCGCTTCGTGATTATCAACACTCAACAGTGAGAACTCTATTGGAAGATTCTACACCTATACTAATTGGCGCTGGGCAATTTACCGAACAAGGGGTGGCGCCTCAACTTGCCCAATCACCGATGGGAATTGCGGCGCAAGCGGCCAAGGCTGCGCTAAGAGACACCGGCTGTGCAAAAAAACTAGTCGCTCAACTAGATACGATTGCGGTTATTCGTATCTTTCCCGATTCGTATAAAAACCCCCGTGTACCCAACCCCTTTGGGCGGGCCGAAAACCCACCGCGAGCCGTTGCTAGAAGAATCGGCGCGAATCCTGAACGAGCCATCTACGGTCAAGTGGGGGGGAATACTCCACAGAAGATGATAAACGAGATGGCAGAGCGCATTAGTGCCGCAGAGGTGGGCATCGTTTTGCTTACCGGGTCTGAGGCGATCAATACGGCTCAACTTGCAACGCGCAGTGCCATCAAATTAGATTGGGCCGAACAAGACGAAGGGACCTTGGAAGATCGCGGGCTTGGCGAGCCACTGTCTACCAAGCACGAGCAGGATCACGGTATCGCGGCTCCTATCCATGCATATCCGCTGTTTGAAAATGCTATCAGGGGAAATTTGGGTCGCTCGATCGATACCCATATGTTGGAGATGGGGAAGTTGTTTGCACCTTTTACTCGTGTTGCTGCAAACAACCCTTTTTCATTTTACGGGACCATTAGATCCGCTGAAGAACTTGCTGCGGTCACCGCTGAGAATCGCCTAATAAGTTTTCCTTACCCAAAATGGATGAATGCCCGAGACAGCGTTAATCAGGGCGCGGCCGTGATTATGACGTCGGTGGCCAAAGCAAGAGAGTTAGGGGTAGACCCATCCAAATGGGTTTTCCTTCACGGCTGCGGTGAAGCCAGTGACAAAATTATGCTTAACGATAGGGTGAATTATCATACGTCCCCTGCAATGAAATTGAACTCGGCGCAGGCGTTTGCTATGGCGGGAAAGTCTATTGATGAAATGGACTTTATAGATATTTATTCCTGCTTCCCATCGGCGGTTGAAGTTGCCTGCGATGCTTTAAATCTGGCTACCGACGATGCCCGTGGCCTAACCGTAACGGGAGGGCTGCCTTTTTTCGGTGGCCCCGGCAATAACTATTCAATGCATGCGATAGCGACGATGATGCCAATGTTAAGGGACAGTCCTGCTAAATTTGGTTTAGTGTCCACCAATGGTGGCAGACTCACTAAGCATGCAACAGGGATTTATTCAGCAACGCCAACGCAAGGCAAGTGGGCTAGAGTAAACCCTGCGAGTTACCAAGCTGAAATAGATGGTGCCATAAGTCCCAATTTTACCGAGGTGCCGCTTGGTCACGCGAAAGTAGAAACCTACACGGTAGCCTGTAATCGTGAGGGGCCGGTATCTGGAATTGTAGTGGGCAGGTTAGACAATGGTACGCGTTTTCTTGCTAACACAAGTTCCGATCCCAGTTTTTTGCTGCATTTTATGAGTCATGATCAACTTAAGACTACGGGCTTTGTAGAGTCAGTAAATGGCAAAAACCTATTCACACCAAATTAGCTTAGCCAGTTATCTAACCGAATAAGTACACTTAGTTAATAAGAATAAATGAGAGGTTGAAATGTCGAATCGAGATCAGAAAAACCTGAAGTCAGGATTTGGAATGAAAACAGAGCCATCCGAAGTTCTACATGGCAAAGATTTAAGCGGTAATGTAGCAATTGTTACGGGCGGCTATTCTGGCATTGGACTTGAAACTACCAAAGCGTTAGTTGCTGCAGGGGCGAAAGTTTATGTTCCTGTGCGTACTCCAGAAAAAGCCACTGAGGCCTTAGCAGGCATCACAGGTGTGACAGTTGATGCTATGGACTTGGCAGATTTGAACACCGTGAAACGCTATGCCGCCTCTGTTAAGGATCGAGAGTCTCGGATTGATTTGCTCATAAACAACGCTGGCATTATGGCCTGCCCTGAACTGCGAGTTGGCAATAACTGGGAAGCGCAGTTTGCGGTTAATCACCTAGGACATTTCGTTTTAACAACGCAGCTCCTCCCATTGCTGCTCGATGCAGGTAATGCGCGTGTTGTGTGTTTGTCATCAATTGGACATCGCCGCTCTGATGTTTTGTGGGATGACATTAACTTCGAATCAACAGTTTACGAAAAGTGGACTGCCTATGCTCAAGCTAAAACAGCCAATGCGCTGTTCGCTAGAGGTTTAGACATTAAGTACAGTGCTCAAGGTCTGAAAGCGATTTCGGTACATCCAGGTGGCATACTAACGCCTTTGCAGCGTCATTTAGACAACGAAGAGATGCAGGCGCTTGGCTGGGTTGATGCCGATGGTAATCTCACTGAGCAGGCGGCAGCGAGGTTTAAGAGCACAACTCAAGGCTCTAGCACTTCGCTCTGGGCTGCAACCAGCGACTTATTCGATGGTATTGGCGGGGTCTATTGTGAAGACTGTGATGTCGCCAATTTAGCGACCGATGAGTCTCCTCGAGGTGTTGACGTAGCGCCATGGGCCGCAAGCGATGAAGGGGCTGATCGACTTTGGGAAATTAGCGAAAAAATGTTGAGCAGCTAGTTCAATATCTGGCTGAGTTGCTCGTTAGTCAGTTAGTTGAGTGGTTCGATAAACCGTTAGTTAAGTAATTAAATTAGTTGCTAGTTAAGCGCAGAGCAAGCGGCACTTAATTTTTATTTGAGTACAACCTTATTGATTCAGCTGAGGAGAATGTTATGGCAGTTCCTAAAATAGCAATAAACGGTTTTGGCCGCATTGGTCGCACTATCATGCGTGTGGCAAAAATGCGCGGGCACTACGACGTGGTGGCAGTGAATGACTTGGCGAGTCCAGATCAATTAGCCTATGCATTTAAATATGACAGCATTCATGGCGTATATCCCGGTGAGGTGGCCGTAGATGGGGATCAAATGACTATAGACGGCGATCCCTTTAAAGTGCTCTGTGAAGAGGATCCCGCTCGCCTGCCTTGGAAAGAGCTTGGGGTGGATTATGTTGTAGAAAGTTCTGGTGTGTTTAGGACATTACTCGATTTGAATAAACATTTGGATGCCGGTGCTAAGCGAGTTGTATTAACAGTGCCCTGCAAAGATCCGCTGGATGCGACTTTAGTAACCGGCGTGAATGACCATGTAGTAACAAGTTCAACGCAGATCATTAGTAATGCCAGCTGTACAACAAATTGCGCGGCACCGCTGGCAAAAGTTTTACACGAGAATTTTGGGATCAAAAGAGGACTGCTTACCACGGTTCATGCCTATACATCAGATCAGCGTTTAATCGATTCTCCTCATAAAGATAAGCGACGATCGCGCAATGCCGCTACCAACATTGTACCCACATCAACAGGCGCTGCCCGTGCCATAGGGCTGGTGCTTCCAGAGTTGGCAGGCAAGTTGGACGGCTTGGCCATGCGGGTTCCAGTGCCTGACGGTAGCTTGGTAGATATGACAGTTGAGTTAATCAATCCAGTTACTGTTAAATCAGTTAATCTAGCTTTCGCGCAAGCGGCAGCGGGGCCTCTTAAGAATATCTTGGCTTACTCGACTGACGCGATAGTAAGTAGCGATATTATCGGTGACTCTCATTCCAGTATTTTTGATTCTCTTCTTACTCAGGTGATGGATGAAACGATGGTAAAAGTCGTTAGCTGGTATGACAATGAGTGGGGCTATAGCACTCGGGTGGAGGAACTTATCGGTAGACTGGCAAGAATGGACGGGATGTCGGCTAAATAGCAAAACCAAACCTAGGAGCTCGAAATGGATTTCACAAATCAAAAAGTGTTGGTAACCGGCGGTAGCCGCGGGATTGGTCGAGCTGTATCACAGGCATTCGCTGAGCGCGGCGCTCAGCTGGCGATTATTTACAATAGTAATGTTGCGGCGGCTGAGGCGGTATTAAGCGAGCTGCCGGGCGAGGGGCATATAGCTTTGCAGTGTGATATCGCTGATTCCACACAGGTGGCTATAGCAGTTGAAAATGTGGCAGAGCAGTTAGGGGGTATTGATGTTTTGGTTAATAATGCGGGCATCGGTATTTATCACCCAATCGAATCAACTTCTTATGAGGATTGGCAAAAAGCGTGGCAGGATACCATCGCCACAAACCTGATTGGTCCCGCCAACCTTTGCTATTGTGTTGCTCAAAAAATGATTGCCGGGCAGGGCGGCAGAATTGTTAATATCAGCTCTCGCGGTGCATTTAGAGGCGAGCCAATTAAGCCTGCTTATGGCGCAAGTAAAGCGGCAATCAATTCGTTAACTCAGTCATTGGCAATCGATCTTGCTAAGCATCGTATCTTTGTGGGTGCCGTGGCGCCTGGTTTTGTAAACACCGATCTCACCGCTGCTAGGTTAGCAAGTTCAGAAGGTGACGAGATCAGGGAACAGAGTCCATTTAATCGTGTGGCGCAGCCGGAAGAAGTCGCCTACGCAGTTTTGTTCCTTGCATCTAAAGGGGCCGAGTTTTCCACAGGTACGATTATTGATGTAAACGGCGCGTCCCATATGCGTAGCTAGTAATTCTATTTAAGGGCCGCTGTGTTGCTGGGGCACTTTATATTAGGAGCGTTCAATATTGGCTTGATTTCTCCAATTATCTATCTCAGATTTGTAATGCACTAATAGTCTATTTGGACTTTCTTGACACAGCTACTTTTTAGCTCTTGGCCAACTATTAGCCAATTAAGAGCCAAAAAACGCTGCATCTGATTATAAGAAGCGTATCTTAGAATTAATGTGACAGCGTAACTAATGATCCACGGGAATAACCTTCCCTCGGGAGAGCTAATGAAAGCGGCAGAACTATTTATAAAATGTTTAGAAAATGAAGGAGTTAAAGTCATATTCGGTATTCCCGGTGAGGAAAACATCGATGTTATGGACGCCATTTTAGACAGTACAATCAAATTCGTAACCGTGCGGCACGAACAGGGTGCTGCCTTTATGGCTGATGTCTATGGCCGCCTCACAGGTAAAGCGGGTGTTTGTTTGTCAACTCTCGGGCCGGGTGCGACGAATCTGATTACCGGCTTCGCCGATGCGAATATGGACAGGGCGCCAATAATTGGAATAGCAGCTCAAGGCGCGACCACGCGTATGCATAAGGAAAGCCACCAGATGTTAGATCTAGTGGCTTTGTTCAATCCAATTTCAAAGTACAGTGCCGAAATAATTCACCCTGATATTGTTGCGGAAATTGTGCGCAAAGCATTCAAAGATGCACAGGCTGAGAGGCCAGGTGGAGCTTTTATTAGCTTCCCTGAGAATATTGCGGAAGCTAGCGTGGCTGAGGGTAAAATGCCGCTGCGAGTTCAAAAAGCTGAGATCCCTTCGCCACCAGTGGAAAAAATGGAGCAAGCGGCGAAAGTGATTTCCGCAGCCAAAAACCCAATTTTAATGGCCGGCAATGGCGTAGTGCGCGGCGGTGCCTGCGATGAGTTAATAAAATTCGCAGAAAAACTGAACATTCCTGTTGCTACAACGTTCATGGCAAAAGGCGCCATGCCATTTTCTCACGCGCTTTCTTTGGGTACCGTGGGTCTACAGGCTCATGACTATGTAGCCTGTGGATTCGATCGCGCCGATGTCATTATCTGCGTAGGTTTCGACATGGTGGAATATCACCCGCATTTATGGCACGAGAGCAAAGACAAGAAAATAATCCATATCAATCCAATATATGCTGAGGTGGATGAGCATTATATTTTGGAAGTGGGGGTTGTCGGCGATATTGCTGAAGCTTTGGATGGTATATCAGAGATTGCTGAGCGAGGTGAGAATAACAATAGCGGAGAGCTACGCAAACTGATCGTCGATGAACTGAAAGAGATGGCCAGTGATACTAGTTTTCCCATGAAGCCGCAGCGTATTCTTTGCGATGTGAGAAAGGCACTGGGCAACGAGGACATTTTAATTTCTGACGTCGGCGCACACAAGATGTGGATAGCGCGCATGTATCAAGCTGAAGCGCCAAATACCTGCATTATTTCCAACGGCTTTGCATCGATGGGTATCGCTTTACCGGGGGCTATATCAGCGAAAATGACTTTCCCTGAAAAAACAATAATGGCCATCAGCGGCGACGCTGGATTCATGATGAATTCTCAGGAAATCGAAACCGCGCTACGCTGTAATATTGCGATGGTTATTATGATTTGGAATGACAGCAAGTACGGGCTGATAAAGTGGCATCAAGATAGAAAGTTCGGCAGAGATTCTCATATCGATTTCAAAAACCCAGATTTTGTTAAATACGCAGAGAGTTTTGGGGCCAAAGGTTACCGAGTCGAATCCGCCGATGACCTCTTGCCGACCATCTATAAAGCAGTGGCAGATGATACCGTTGTGATTATAGATGTGCCGGTGGATTACTCCGAAAATATGAAGCTGACAGAAAAGCTAGGCAATTTGGTGTGCCCGATTTAGTTTTTTGCGAGTAAAAATAGGGAGATTGCGATGAGGGAATTTGGACTGATGGTGCCATCAGCAACATCTGTGGGCGTGCACGAAGTCACCTCTGCGTTTGATGGCAAAGTGGTTGGACAGGTACCTTTAACAGGTCAGGCCGGGGCTGAGCAAGCGCTGCGCAATGCCTCTAATGCTTTTGCAGAGCGCTCTAATTGGTTGCCTGCCGAAGAAAGGGTGGCGATCCTTGAAAAAACCGCAAAGCTCATGGAGGACAGCCTCGAAGAGCTTGTACAGCTGGCCTTATCAGAGGGGGGCAAACCCTATTCTGATACTAAAGTAGAAGTTCTCAGAGCAATTGATGGTGTGAAAAGCTGTGTTGAATGTATTCGCACAGAGCACGGCGAAGAAATTCCCATGAGAATAAATCCAGGCTCGGCAAATCGCTTGGCGGTGACTTCCCGTGAACCGATAGGGCCGGTGATGGCGGTGAGTGCGTTTAATCACCCATTGAATCTTATTGTGCATCAGGTCGGACCAGCGGTTGCATCTGGCTGTCCAGTTATCGTTAAGCCGGCTTCGGACACGGCGCTTAGCTGTTTTCGATTTGTTGAGTTACTGCGTGAGGCGGGACTTCCTGATGTTTTCTGCCAGGCCGTCGCGGTAACAGATAATAAAATAGGGGAATTTTTGGTAACTGATCCACGCATCGCCTTTTTCAGTTTTATAGGTAGCGCAAAAGTCGGCTGGATGTTGAAAAGTAAGCTCGCACCGGGTACTCGCTGTGCGTTAGAACATGGCGGGGTGGCTCCGGCAATAGTTGCTGAAGATGCTGACCTGGAGACAGCTTTGCCGTTGCTGGTCAAAGGAGCGTTTTACCATGCGGGTCAAGTCTGTGTATCTGTACAACGAGTCTATGTGCATGAATCAATCATTGATGATGTAGCTGATCGGATGACCAAGCTGGTGTCTAAGTTGAAGGTCGGCGACCCTGCTGATCCCGAGACGGAAGTTGGCCCGCTGATTAGGCACAGGGAAACAAAGCGCGTAGAAGAATGGGTAGACAGCGCAGTGACAGGCGGAGCAAAAGTTTTGTGTGGTGCTAAAAAAATAAGTGATGCTTTTTATGAGCCAACGGTTTTACTTAATCCTCCAGAAAATGCACTAATAAGTAAGACGGAAGTCTTTGGTCCGGTTGTTTGTCTTTACAGCTATGCGAACATTGAGGAAGCGATAGAACGGGCGAATG
Organism: Glaciecola sp.; assembly: GCA_047628735.1. Classification (GTDB taxonomy): domain Bacteria; phylum Pseudomonadota; class Gammaproteobacteria; order Pseudomonadales; family Pseudohongiellaceae; genus UBA9145. Next base: position 1,579 of record JBLHVT010000068.1, on the reverse strand, counting down.
GCCTAAGCGTCGCTTTTCAGGCATGTGTAATGACAACAAGTCTGGACACTGCCATGTTTGCGTACAAAAACTTGGCAGCATCTGCAGTGCTGGTGAATGATCACACTGCCTTTCGAGTTGATTGGATGCCATTTGCCGGTTTAAAGCAGTCGGGCTATGGGGTGGGCGGTATTCCATATACTTTTCGAGAAATGCAGGTTGAAAAATTGTTAGTGATAAAGTCTGCGTCTTTGTAGGCCATGCTAGTGGTAATATTTAAGGAAGATCACCTTGTCTGCTGGGGCTGTCATGAAAATTTCATATTATCGTCATGAGAGAGAAATATTTCTTAAGTATTTTTTATTTAACTTATTTTTTTTAAGTAGAACGACCGCCTTCGCTTAATGCCGCGATGCTCTTTTTTTCCTCTCCAGCTGTAAACCCAGTCGAAGTAATTTAAGACCCAACTAAGTTGGGCTTTTTTTTGTCTTTTATAAACTGCAGCTTCAGGTAAGTTACTTTTTAGGTCCGTAATATTTTTGTAACGATAAGCCTCTAGGATACTCTGTTTAGTTTTTTCGTTATTTTTCTTTAAAGCGTACTCGCAACGAAGGATTCACAAGGAATCACATGAATTTAACAGTGTCCTCGATCAAGACTTTTCTTTTAATCATCGCCGTTAACTTGCTGTCCTGCGCTACTGACGTGGTTGCCCCGGTGCCCCCCAAAGCATTCGTGGTGGTACCTTCGATTGAAACCGAGCCGGTTTCTAACAGAGGTGATTCCGCTGATGACCCAGCCATATGGCTGCACCCGCAAGATATGACCAAGAGCTTAGTCATCGGTACTGACAAGGGTAAGGGATTAGAAGTCTACGACCTTCAGGGGCGCCGTGTTCAATCAATAGAAGCAGGTCGCACTAATAACGTCGATCTTCGATATTTGAGTGGTAATGCGCGGTGGAGCGCTCTCGCTGCAGCGAGCAACCGAACCACAAATACAATAAGTCTGTTTGCTATCTCTGTCAGTGGATCTGTGACTTGGTTGCGCGGCAGTGAAATAGTGACAGGGCTAACCGAGCCTTATGGTCTGTGTATGTTTCAGAATGCGGATGGGATTCAAGTGTTTGTTAACGATACAGACGGACGCTATCAGCAGTGGGGGCTTAATGAGATAGGCAACAGTTTTGATTCTGACGCGCCCCGATTATCGTCTTCTTTACTGCGAGAGTTTTCAGTGCCAAGCCAGCCCGAAGGCTGCGTCGCTGACGATATTAATGAGCATTTGTTCTTGGGGGTCGAGGCGGAGGGTGTCCGCGTGATCGACGCGAGGTCTGCCGCAGCTTTTGAATTGAAGTCGATTGCAGACATCGACGGAATCATACTGGCAGCAGATGTGGAGGGTATGGCTCTGTACAAGGATGGTGCGCAAGGTTATCTGGTTGTATCGAGTCAAGGTAATTACAGCTATGCAGTTTACGATAGACTGCCGCCATTCAGCTATCGCGGTAGTTTCGTTGTTGGAAGTAACGAACTTACGGGAATTGATGGCTCTCAGGAAACCGACGGGCTCGCTATAAATGCTCAGCTGCGTACTGCGG
>JBLHVT010000067.1:0-16914 GCA_047628735.1 Glaciecola sp. | reverse complement strand
TGACAGGAGCAGAAAATGAACACAATGGCAGGGGGCACCGAAGACTAATAAAATAGCGGTTATCCGCTTTGGTAAAGCATGCCCCCCATTGAGGCCGGTTCAAGGAAAGGTCAAATTAAAGTAAGTGGTTACAGCTTGCTTGGGCCGCGCTCATTTAATGTATACGTGTTATTTGAACTGCTTGCGGCCTAATCCAAATCTAAGTAGTCACGCTCAGGTGTCAGACTTGGTCTCTTTTGGAGAGTTTTGTTGGTTGGTCTCTTTTGGAGAGTCTTGTTTCTTAGTATCAACGGCGTCATTTTTTTTTGAGCCCGCCATCACGGCTTCTAATTCCTCTCTGCTCATCATATCCATATCCCAGTGGCTGGTATGACGGTCTTTGACTTCTTCTCTAAACAATCGCTTTTTCTTCATCACAAACTCCTATGGTCGCCGTTATCTTCAATGCGGGCAGAGGCTTTAAAACGTAACCATAATAGCATAGGCAGTTTTGCGGTGGATTTCCATCAACACATTGCCAGTTAAATGCGCCGGAATTACCCGTTGTTGCTATGAGATTGCTTGCACGAGAGCAGCAAAATCTCTACCTTGGTTGGCAGAGACAGGTTCAATTTAAAGGAAAAACCATGAAAAACACACTGACCTTGCTGGCGCTTGCGATAACGGCGAGCTTTGCTACATCGACATTCGCCCAAGATGCCTACATAGCACCCCGCACCGAGTGGGGTGATCCAGACCTTAACGGCGTTTGGAATTTTTCATCCAACGTGCCTATGCAGCGCCCAGCACAGTTCGGCGAGCGCGAATTTATGACCACTGATGAAATTGCATCCATGCAGGCACGACTCGCAGAAGCCGATGCGTCATCCGATCAGGCGGTAGCCTCAACTGAGGGCAGTCCCGGCGGCTACAATGACTTCTGGGTTGAAAGTGCAGGTATTACCGACCAGATTCGCACTTCTCATATCATTTATCCAAAAGACGGCAGAATGCCTGGCCGAGTTGAGGGTGCGCTGGTTCAATTTGGCGGTCTTGGTGACGATGTGCCTGGCACTCGCCCAGTACGTTACACCGTGGGTGGCATTTCTAAAGACGGTCCGGAGGATCGGGGTTTGTCGGAGCGCTGCATCGTTGGTTTTAATGCAGGGCCTCCCTTCATGCCGAGCCTTTACAACAACAACGTGCAGATTGTGCAGAACAAGGATCATGCTGTTATTGTGGTGGAGATGATTCACGACGCGCGTATCGTGCCGATTGCGTCAGTCGATCAAGGTCATATTAGCGAAGAGATTGGTTTATGGTCTGGCGATTCTAAGGGTTATTGGGATGGAGACACCTTAGTTGTTGTGACTAAAAACTTTAATGGCATGACTCAAAGTTTCAGCGCCTTCGGCACCTCACAAGACAAGATTCTCACGGAGCGGTTCACACGTGTTGATCCACTTACGGTTAACTATGAATGGACTCTCGAAGATTTAACTACATTCACTGATAAGTTCACTGCCATTGTTCCTATGACTAAAGTTGCTGGCCAGCTTTATGAGTATGCTTGCCATGAAGGTAACTACGGCATGGTGAATATTCTGCGCGGTGAGCGAGCGCAAGAAACTAGAGCTACTGAGTCAGGGGCGAGATAGTCAATAGCTGTTTGTTGGGGGAGTAATTACGTAGATTCCTTTTCACAAGTAAAACTACAAGTACAAACAGCTGAAGCATAATTAAAAATGCCGGGGCATTGCCCGGCTTTTTTATGTCTTGAAATCCGACAGCTTTAAGACGACGTGAATTATTTATTCATTCTATTCAATTGTTCTGTTTGGTCACTCCAGCCTGTCCAGCCGGGGCCGCGCACCACTTTTCCTGGCAATGCCCCGGTGTGTTCACCGTCTTTAAGAACCGGTACACCGTTAACTAACACGTGTTGCATGCCGGTGGAATATTGATGGGGATCTTGAAAGGTTGCATGATCTTGGACTTTAGAGGGATCAAATATAACTATATCAGCATAGTTTCCTTGCTTGAGCTCTCCTCTATCTCGAATCTTCAAATTTGTAGCCGGCAACTTAGTCAATTTTCGAATGGCATCGGCTAAGGTAATAACTTTCTCATCGCGAACATATTTACCGAGCACTCTGGCGAAATTGCCATAGGCACGGGGATGTGTGCTTTGTTCAAGAAACTCACCTTCACTAGCAAGAGACTGGGCGTCAGACGCAAAGCTAACCCAGGGCAAAGCGATGCCTTTTGCGACGTTCTCCTCGGACATTAAAAAGTAAACTACCTGAACCCGGCTGCCATCTTCAACAACCAAATCGATGGCAGTGTCAGCGGCAGATTTCTCCCGCTGCGCTGCGACTTCAGCCAAAGTCATGCCGATGTACCGGCGCAGCGCCGGGTTGCGAAAGCCAACTAGCAGGGTGCCCTCCGGGCCGGCAGCCAATGCGAGGTTCTCCCAGTCATTGGTGGGAGTCGTCATTTCGGTTAAGACCTGTTCGCGAATCTCAGGATTTTGTAAACGTTCTGCCCAAGCACTATAGCCGCCCTCTTGAACCCAAGGAGGCATGCCTGCATCTAAGCCGGTGGAGCCGGCGGTGTAGGTATAAATATCAGCGGTTATGGCTAAGCCTTCCGCCTGAGCAGATTCGACTTTCTCTACCACTGCATCAAATTTATCCCAGTTACTTTGGCCGCCCATTTTAAGGTGGTAAATTTCTCCGGCCACGTCGCCTTCCCTTGCGATAGTGATGAGCTCATCAACGGCTTCGAGCAGGCGATTGCCTTCGCTACGCATATGGGAAATATACATACCGTCATATTCTCCAACTACTTTTGCCAGCGCGATCAGCTCGTCAGTCTTGGCGTAAAAAGCCGGCGCATAGATTAACGATGAGCCTAGCCCAAGCGCACCGTCTTCCATTGCCTGACGGACTAAGTCTTGCATTCGTTCTAGTTCTTCGGGGTTGGGCGCTCGATCCTCGTAGCCAAGCTCGTGGACGCGAACTGTGGTGGCGCCGATAAAAGAAGCCACATTGGGTGAGATACCTTTGGTGGTGAGAAACTCTAGATATTCATTCAGGGTGGTCCATCCAATGGCAGTGTCACCGTATTCTTCATCGGCGCTTAGCTGAGCCTTCATGACATCATTAAGTGGGCCTTCTGAGTTGCCTTCACCAAATACTTCTAAGGTAACCCCTTGGCGAATATCACTTTGACTGCGGCCGTCTTTAATTAGCGATGAGGTTGCCCAGCTGAGCATATTGATAAACCCCGGTGCCACTGCCAACCCCTGTGCATCGATAACTTCCTTGGCTTCGCTTTCTTTGAACGCAGCCACTTCACCGGTCTTGCTGAGGCCGCCTATGCCAGCGATGCGATCGCCGATAATAGCGATGTCAGCAATATAAGGTGTGCCCCCATTACCATCGTAGATTTGACCGTTTTTAATGATGAAATCGTAGGTCTGGGTTGATGTTTCTTGTGGGGTGCCACAGGCAGATATTAAAAAAGCAATTAGGACGGGCAGCAGCGTTCGCGAATAAAGCATAAAGGATCCGCCAAGGATTAGTTAACAGGCTGGTCGGTTGAGAATTTACAGTACCTGAAATAGCGCTGCTTTTTCCAGCCATTTGTTAAGGGGAGTTAGATAGGGTTGACATTTTTGGAAGCAGAAACTACTGTATATATATACAGTATATTTGACTATTATCATGCCTCCAAATCCCCCATTCAAAACAGTAAGCAGGGCAGCAGCTGAAGCCAAAAACTCAGCAGCAAAGGACTCTGACTCCTATCAAGAAGGGTCGGCGCCCGCCAATGCGCCTGCTAAAAACCCCTATGCAGAGCTGCACTGCATTTCGAACTTTACCTTCCTAAGAGGTGCTTCATTCCCGGAAGAATTAGTTAATAGGGCATACAAGCTTGGCTATCAGGCAATCGCGATAACTGATGAATGCTCTCTGTCCGGCATAGTGCGTGCGCATGTGGCAGCCAAAGACAAAGCCATAAAGCTCATTATTGGCAGCGAATTCATCCTGAATAGAAATCAGAACACGCAAGACAGTGCAGGTGAGGGCTCAGGTAAGAGCAATGAGAGAGGCCAAGGAAAAGAAAACCAAAGTGAAACTAAAAAGCAGTCAACACAAAGCAACGCAGAACAAGATAGCAGCTGCCATTTAGTGGTACTGGCTTGTAACCGCAAAGGCTACGGTGAGTTAAGCCACCTGATTAGCTGTGCTCGCCGAGAAACCGTAAAAGGCGAATATAAAATTGACCGTAAAATGCTGGAGCAGAATCTCAGCATAGATTGCATTGTGATCTGGGTTCCCAATTTGTTGCAGCAGCCCGAGCAAGTCGCCTGTCAGGCAGTGTGGCTTCAAAGGGTTTTTGCTAGCCAGCTGTGGATAGGAGTTCAGCTATTACTACGAGGTGATGATCGCCAAAAACTTGCTCAGCTGCAGGCCCTTGGAGAGCAGTTTTCTATCCCTCTTTGTGCCGTTGGCGGCGTTTATATGCATCACCCCATGCGCCGTATATTGCAAGACACGATTACAGCGATTCGCTTAGGCAGGCAGTTTGATGAACTAGGCTTCGAGGCTCAAAGTAATGGCCAAAGGCATTTAAGAAACTACGAGCACCTAAGCAAGCTTTACCCATCTAAGCTCATGGCGCAAACGATGCATATAAGTCAGCGCTGCAATTTTGTTTTGGATGAGCTGCGCTATGAATACCCCAGAGAGTTAGTGCCTAAAGAGTATACGGCCCATGGCTGGCTGCGAGAACTAACTGAGGAAGGGATTCGTTGGCGTTGGCCGGGCGGTGCCGAACCTAAAGTACGTAATATCATCGAGCATGAATTAGCTCTGATTAAAGAGCTGGGCTATGAACATTATTTTCTAACGGTTCACGATCTGGTGGACTATGCCCGCAGCCAGCACATACTTTGTCAGGGCCGGGGTTCAGCTGCCAACTCGGCTGTGTGCTATTGCCTAGGTATTACCGAAGTCGATCCAGCAAGAGTGGAAGTACTGTTTGAGCGCTTTATTTCTAAAGAGCGCAATGAGCCACCAGACATCGATGTGGATTTTGAAAATGCTAGACGCGAAGAAGTCATTCAATACATCTACAGAAAATATGGTCGTCATCGTGCCGCCATCGCAGCTACTGTTATTACCTACCGATCACGTAGTGCAATCAGGGATGTAGGTAAAACATTAGGCATGGATGATGAGTTGATAAACCGCTTGGCTAAATCTATCTACTGGTGGGGCGAGAATCTAGAAGAGCAACTTAGTGATTCTAATGTTGACTACAGCGACCCGCAAATTAAAAAACTTATCGCATTGTCAAAACTGCTCATGGGTTTTCCTAGGCATCTATCCCAGCATGTAGGGGGCTTCATTATCAGCGAAGGACCGCTATCTCATTTAGTGCCAATCGAAAACGCATCCATGCCGGGCCGAACTGTTATCCAATGGGAAAAAGGTGACCTTGAATCATTAGGGCTTTTGAAAATAGACGTATTGGCGCTGGGCATGCTCACCGCTATTAGAAAAAGCCTAGACCTTATTAGTGACTACAGCCAATCCCTTTTGACCATTCAAACGATTCCCAAAGAAGACCCGGCAGTTTATGACATGATGTGCAGAGCAGACACCGTGGGTATTTTTCAAATAGAATCCCGCGCCCAAATGAGTATGTTGCCAAGACTAAAACCAAGGTGCTACTACGACTTGGTTATACAAATCGCAATAGTCAGGCCCGGCCCTATTCAGGGCGATATGGTTCACCCCTACCTAAACAGGCGCAGCGGTAAGGAAGTGGTGATCTACCCTAGCGAGGCAGTGAAAGAAACCTTAAGGCGAACTTTAGGTGTGCCTATTTTTCAAGAGCAAGTGATGCAGCTGTCAATGGTTGCCGCAGGTTTTAGCGGAGGCGAGGCCGATCAATTGCGGCGCGCAATGGCGGCTTGGAAACGCAAAGGCGGTTTGGAGCCTTATCACAACAAGTTAGTCACCGGCATGCTAGAGCGCGGCTATGAGCTGGACTTTGCAGAGAAGCTATTCAGCCAGATAAAAGGTTTTGGCGACTATGGTTTTCCAGAATCTCATTCTGCAAGCTTTGCGTTAATTTCCTATGTGTCTTCTTGGCTGAAACTCTATCATCCGGTTGCTTTCTGCTGCGCTTTGCTCAACAGCCAGCCCATGGGGTTTTATGCACCAGCACAGTTAATTAAAGACGCGCGTGCACACGGGGTTGTGGTGCTCGCTGTTGATATTAATGAAAGTATCTACGACTGTAGCTTGGAGTTTGATAAAGCTTTTATAAAGCGAGGACAGCCAGATCAGATAACCCTTGAACCGAAATTGCGCATAGGTTTTTGCATGGTAAAGGGGCTTTCTAAAGAAGGTGCCCGGGCTGTAGTAGAAGCAAGGGAAGAGGCGACAGCGGAACAGATAGCAGAGACAGGAGTAGAAAAAAAATCAGGTGCTACAGAGAAATCCATACAGAAAACCAAAGCGAATCCCTACAAATCAATACAAGACTTGGTGTACAGAAGTGGAATCAACAAAAAGGATTTGGAGTCATTAGCCGCTGCTGATGCGTTAAGAGCTTTAAGTGGTGATCGCCATCGCGCCTTCTGGCAGGCCGCTGGCAGTGATAAAGAAGGCGAGAGAAAAAAGAATCAGACGTTGAGTTTTTTCACAGATCAGGACTTCGCCGATAATGACTTCGGTGTGGATGTCTTGTTGCCCATCGCAAGCGAGAGTCAAAATATTTCTGGCGACTATGCCGCATCGGGGTTCACCTTAAGGCGCCATCCTATTGCGCTTTTTCGCAGTCACCTAGAGGCTCATCATGTGTCCACCGCCAGCGACCTGAATTTATTGAACAATGAAGCCAATGTAAAAGTAACTGGCCTAGTCACCTCACGGCAACGGCCCATGACTGCAGGGGGGGTTACTTTCCTAACCTTGGAAGATGAAAGTGGTTTTGTAAATGTAGTGGTATGGCCAAGTTTAGGAGAGAAGCTACGCCCAATAGTGAGACAGGCAATGCTGCTTGGCGTGGTTGGCCACGTACAGAAAAGCGAAGGAGTCATTCATCTTATTGCCAAAGACTTAGTCGACTTGACTCATTGGCTTGGTGACTTAGAAGTTTCATCGCGAAATTTCACCTAAAACTAAACCAACAGATGAATAAACTAGGCTAGCCTCGCTTTGCTTGTTAGTGTTTAGACTTCAGTATTTTTAAAAATTGGTCGTAGCCATACTGGTCAAAATTCTCCGAGTGGGCATTCATGAAGCCGTGAAGAAACTTTGCCCTGTGAATTTCGACGCATTCTTTTCCTTCAAGGGAGTGAATGAGCTCGGAGACCAAAAAGTGTGATTCAGAAGAAGGGAAGATTAATTGCACGGGAAATTTTGGGGTAATATGCATATGGTTCCGAATTTGTGAACCGTAGAAGCAGATAGCATCAGAAACGTTTTCCAATTCTCTTTGCTCGGATATTTTCCATATCGCTGATGCGCCTACACTAAATCCGAGCAAAGCGAGCTGATCGGCTTGGGCAGAAACCTTTTTTGATAACATGTCAGCGTAGGTGTCAAGACCAATCTGAGAGGAGAAGTAGGCATAGGCCTGCGCTTCACTACTAAAAGCCATGTGTTTTGATTCATAGGGATCGAAGATGTCGACATCTCCTGGAAGCGCATCAGCAATCTTTTCTAATGCTGATGTTTTGCCAAAAATATCTGAAACGATGATTTGATGCATATTGGCTCTGTTGATTTAGGTTCATGTTGCGGACGTAAATATTTACTACCAGTTTAGCTCGCTGGACCTGCCGCCAAGTGTCACGGCGGCGTAACAAACCATATGAAGTAAATCCTCAAACATAGGCTGTCTCTTGACACTATACTGGCGTACACAACACTGTATTTGCTCACACAACACTATACTACATTGAGTTTATTGCCAGTTGGCAGAATTTCTATTGCTCACTTACATATCTCTTTTCGTGATCGGCTGTTGGCAGTTGGCAATAGTCATATCTTCCAAACAGGGTATAACGGTTTAGGGCAATACGGTCATAGAACCAATCTCTGAGCCCTCTAGGTAATATTTTAAACACGGATGTCAAACGCCAGGGATAGCCAAGAATATTGACTATTTTTAGGTAAGCATCGCTTTTTTGATAAATCTTATCGCCTTCAACATAGAGCATGGTTTCAAAATAGTCTGTAGGCAAGCTGAAGTGTTTAAGGATTTTCTGACCTTCTAAAGACTGCACGCTGCACAATTTAAGCTGAAGCGTCTCGTCGTTGCGAATAATGAAGTTACTCCAAGCATTGCAAAGCTTACAGACTCCATCAAAGAGTATGACTCGATCATCTGCGCTTATATTAGGAGGTAGGTTCATTGCCAATATTTAGCTGTCAAGGTTTTAGGATTGAGTTTCTAGGTTTTAGAGTGAGTTTCTAGTAAGCAGGATACTTTCTATAGAGAACCCTTTTCACTGTTACCGCGTGCATGACCCAACGATTTATTGAACACGGAATGTCTAAAGCTCTGGGTATCAGTCTAACGTCTAATAAGCTGGTTTGGAACAGGAAGGCAGTTTGCCTATAAGGGCGGGGTTTTTACGGGGCAGAATTTTCATGAGTGATGGTTAAGCACTAATCAGTCTTACGAAAAATATCCATGCAATAACCAGCGCCTTTCGCCGCTTCGCTCACGATAAATCCACAGGCGGCTGCCGTTGCCTTCCTGAGCAATATAATAGTCTCTGCGCACGTCGTGATCTTCCCACCATGCAGTTTCTATTCGTTCGGGCCCACTAATAATTGAGATAGCTTTACGGTGATACAGGCGGCCATTCTTTTCAACGAGCTTTTCAGGTTCTTCCAGCAGCCATATAGGCCTAGGTCGAATAGCGATTTTATCTTGTGCATTATTTCTAGATGAGCTGGTATTTGACTGACCGTTAAATTCCGGTGAAGTGCTGGCATATTCTGGTCGGTGCTGCGCTACGCAGCTAATATTTTTTAAATAATTATCGCCAAGTCTCGCCTTTAGTTGTTCCATGAACTGATTGAGGTTGCTTTCGCGAGAAGCGGCATCGGGCTTGCCATCTAACAGCAGTGCGTCGGTGTGGCTAATGAACGCATCAAATTGTTTCACGTCTAACCTGATTGAAATCACTGCTGCGGGGATAACTAAATTGTGAAAATAGGTCTCTATTAGTAATAAAAAATGGGTGCTTGAGCGACTTGTTTGCCGCAGTGAAATCTCAACACAGGTCGGGCTGCGCTTTTCATGAAACAAGGAGAACACTAAATGGCTGGTGCTTAAATCTCGACGTGTTAGAAAATCACAAAGCTGACCAATGATCTCATCCACGATCGGCAGCAGACGGTCCAGGTTTTCTAATTCATAGGGAAGGTCATAAGAGCTAGAAAAGGTGGGAGGTGGCAAATAATTCAAGGTGGGCTCTTGAGCCTTACCCAGCGCTTTGTTGAGCTGATTAACAAACTCGCTGCCAAAGCGTTTGCGAATGCCATCGGTTGGCAGGCGCCAAATATCTTTTAGGTTACGAATACCCATATTGTAGAGGCGTCGATTCTGCTCTTTGCTCAAATTAAGTACGCCAGTAGAAAGCGTGCCTAATGCGGAGCGCAAATTACTCTTTTGATACACCAGTGTGTTTTGGCCTGCTCTAGCCAACAATAAGCTACCGCTGACGGTAGGGCTGGCAGCATAAAAAAAGTGCCCAGGCTGACCCATGGCAATAAGCGCAGTGCTTAAGGCGTCTTTAAGTTTGTCATGGAGCGAATTAATACCGCCAAAATAGTTAATACTGCTGCGAATCTCACAAACCAAGGCCAACTTATGAAAAGAGACAGTGGAGCTGATATTCTGTGCCTTTGATGCAAGTTTCGTTAACGCCCCACTCTGCTGTAAATCGCTAAGGTTATTGAGCTGGGGGAAATAAAGGGCATACCAAAGGCTGGGGCGGCTTTTATTAGCGCTAGGGTTGCCGTTAGCTTTTGATGTCGCAGTGACTTGGTCTAAACGGGTATCTACGCGGGATAGTGCTGCAGTAGAACGGCCTAAGGAAGAGTTAATTTCCCGTGCTTTAGCAGTTTTAATAGCGCTTGTAGCCTCGGAGCTATCTTCATTCAGCACGATTAAGGACAGCTGGCCGTTATTTTTTGTCTCCTCCAAGGTTCACTTACCTGTTGTCTTATATGGCTGTCTAGCAGGACTGGTTATTACGTACAGGTTATGCGAGTTGATGTGAGTACAGATCGATGTCGGTGCTCAATGGACGGAAGTTGCCGCGGGCTTTAAGAACGGTTACTTCTGCCGCTGAAAAATGGTCTTTCTGGAGTGAGGATTCTTTTATTTGTATGCGTGTTGGCGATGGTGAGTGCTTACATTCATTTTGCTTAAAAATCACTCCTAAGGTATTGCCGGTGTCCGCTGCTAACTGCAATCGGCGCAGAACATTGCCTGGTAACCAGTTCTGCCAAGCCAGTACTAGGCCGCAGTTTTCTGCTTGAAAGGCCTTCTCCATACTCCATAAGGCGTCTTTGCAAGAGGCATCCATTTTGACTACAAGTATCTGGTCAGTGTCGACACCTGCCTGAACCAGCGCAGGGGCATAAACAGAATGAGGGGGCGAGATCCAAAGAATCCATTGACCGCTCTCAATGACTGATCGCATGAGGGGCAGTAAAAGTTGCAGTTCACCCATCCCCCATTGGGGGCTAATGACTTCCATTAAGCCTTTTTGAGGCCAGCCTTTACCAGGAAGAATGCTGTCTAATTGGGAAAACCCAGTACTGTGTCCATGAGACCCTTGTCCAGCCATATCACAGCCGCGCCAGAGGTTTGGATTGCCATTTAGAAGTTGGTCAATATGGCCAGAGGCATCGCTAGCCTTGGCTTGTAGGGAATTGGGCGTGCTTGTATAGGAGTTCATTTCATCTGCCTCTTTATGGATGCTTACCGTATGGTGCTTGTCCCGTCTCGCTATTTTTCTTTATTTATACTGTATGGATGTACAGTATTATATTCAGCAAAATCGGTAAAGCAATAGCTAAAGAGAACTTTGTTATGTAGAACTGTATATAAACCCAGTAATTAGTTGTTTTATAAACAAAAATTAAAGAATTTATTTTTGAGCCGCTAAGATTTCTGTGCGTTTAAAATTGTATCGGGGTTTAAAATGAGCAAAAGCCGGACTTGATCATGATAGTTATTACACTTTTTGTGGTGAGTATTTTGGCTAGCAGTGTTGCCCAGAGTGCACTGATGTAGCTGATGCCATACCTAGAATTAAAGAGACAGAATTAAAGCGACAGAATTAAAGCGACAGAATTAAAGAGAAAGAATTAGAGAGGACTAAAGATAAGGAAAAAGGAAGTCAAACCAAGGATAGGTAGTTATAAGTAGTCAAGGCAAGAACCCATCCCGCTCTATGCAGTATCGGGGCGGTGTATTTTTTCTGCGGTAACCACCGCGTCCAATCTCACATCCCAACTTTTCACAGTAAACGGCTCAGTGTATTGGCATTCATGTGCTAATCCAATCAGCAGCGGCCGGCTTTGGCGATTGAAAATTTTAAAACTAAAAGTGCGGTCATAAAAACCCTTGCCCATGCCAAGCCGAAAGCAATGCCTGTCAAATGCCACCAAAGGCACAAAGACTAGATCTAAATCGGTAGGTGAGGGAATGGTTTCGGGTGCAGGCGGTTCGGCAATGCCCCAATCGCTGTCTTTTAGCTCGGTGTTTTCATCATAGGGTGCAAAAGAAACAAACTCTGGATACTCGTCAGAGATACGGGGGAGAAAACAAGACTTGCCCTCGTCTAAGGCATATTTCAGTAGGAGAGATGGATCGACTTCGCCATCAATAGGCTGATAAAACGCTATTCGCTGGGCATCTCTAAAAATGTCTGAATCATGGATGAGTTCAAATAATCCCTTAGAAGCGACAGCCTGTTGCTCTTGGCTTAGGTCGCGGCGTGCTTGCCGGAGCGAGTCACGTACTGCTTGGCGAGTATCTTCAGTCATAAAAATTTTATGGGGTACAGCAAAACATAAGTAAGCTCCCCGGAACACCGCTACCAAAGTTGCCCTGAACCGAAAAGTTCAGGTGGTGGCCCTCGCAACATATAAGGCTTTCCGACGAGCGGACATGCACAACAACATTGCGGAAAAGCCTCCGGGGTTAAAATATCGGCTCAAGAACATCATGGCTGGCCAATGGTCTAGGGAACTCGTGACAAGTATAGCCCGCGTTATGAGTCGAGGATAGGGGTAATCCGGAATTCAATTAAGATAGAGCTAGGCGGCTAAGTTTTTAGATTTCCAGTTGACGAGTAGAGGCGATAGCAACGTCAATCTTGTCTTCAATGCCTTTAATTTGTTGGGCGGTGACGTGACGAGTTTCGCTAATGAGGCGGTTTTTACGGAGCATATCGTGAGTGATGTTCAACGCAGCCATCACAGCAATTTTTTCCGCGCCATGAATGTTGCCGCGGCCTTTAATTTTGCGCATATTTTCGTCAAGGTAACGGGCGGACTTCATCAAGGCTTCTTGATCTGAAGGTGGGCAGTTAACCTGATAATCTTTGTCTAAGATTTTTACTTGTACGGACGTGCTTTGTTGTTCGCTCATGACTTACCTCGAAGAAGAGTCGTTTTAAGAGTTTTCCATGGCCTTTAGTCGGACTAAGATGGACTCAAGTTTTGACTTGGCTTCTTTATTCTTATCCACCAACTCTTTTCGCTCTGAGCCCCAAGAGCTCTCACTGGCCTTAAGTAGTTGGTTTTCGCGCTTCATTTCCGCGCACAAGCCGATTAAATCATCGACTTTCTCATTGAGCGTGTGAAATCTGTCTTCAGTCATTTTTAGGTTTCTAAGTTTTTATTAAATATCAACAGCCGCAACGGGCTATTAGTATTTGTTTAGGATTTACATTAACAATGGTCTAACTATAGAGCCCACCCGTACAGGGGTCAATATTGGAATAGGTAAAAATGGGGGTTGGTTCCGACGAACGACCCTTATATGCTTGCCTGATCATCTTATTTTTGAGCTTTTGAAAGACAGCAGAGGGAAAAATGGATAGAAAATACGCAGATAAGAAATCTCGTCGACGTGAATTAATGAGCCAAATGGAGCCCAACAGCATTGCCTTGTTGTCCGCAGCCCCTCTGCTTTTTAGAAACAGCGATGCAGAATACCTTTATCGCCAAAACAGTGATTTCTTCTATCTGACCGGACTGGACGAAGAGCGGGCTTTTCTGGCGCTTATTCCTGGCCGCAGCCAGGGCGAAGTAGTTCTATTCTGCCAAGAAAAAGACAAGACTAAAGAGCTGTGGACCGGAATACTCATGGGGCCTGATGCAGCGATCTCTGAGTTGGGCGTCGATGATGCCTATCCTATTGCGGATATTGATGACATTTTGCCGGGTCTAATAGAGGGCCGTGACCGCGTTTACTATTCTATGGGTAAAGACGACCGATTTGATGATCAGGTCATGGATTGGGTAAAAGTCATTCGCAGCAAGGCATCAATGGGTGCCCATCCACCTGGTGAATTTTTAATGCTCGATCATCTGCTGCATGAGCTTAGGCTTATCAAAAGCACGGCAGAGATAAAGCTCATGGAACAAGCTGCGAAAATATCCGTTGAGGGGCACCGTCGTGCCATGGCCTATTGTAAGCCTGGCATTAAGGAATATGAGTTAGAAGCAGAGCTGCTTTATACCTTTACTCGCCGTGGCAGCAGGGCGCCGGCCTACACCTCAATTGTGGCGGCAGGTGATAATGCCTGCACACTCCACTACAACAGCAATGACGGCGATGTAAAAGAAGGTGACCTAGTACTTATAGATGCAGGCTGCGAATATGGTCACTACGCCTCAGACATTACTCGCACGTTTCCCGCTAGTGGTAAGTTCAGCCTTGAGCAAAAAGTAATTTATCAAATTGTTTTGGATGCACAAACCGCTGCCATTGAGGCTGTAAAGCCAGGAGCCGCTTGGGACGCTCCTCATAACGCGTCTGTTAAAGTTATTGTTCAAGGTTTAGTGAAAATTGGATTATTGAAAGGGCGCGTGGCTACGCTAGTTAAAGATGAAGCTTATAAAGATTTCTATATGCATAAAGTGGGGCATTGGATTGGCATGGATGTGCATGACGTTGGCGATTACAAAATAGATGATAAATGGCGCATATTAGAAGAGGGTATGGTCACCACAATAGAGCCTGGGATTTATATTTCACCGGACAATAAAAAAGTGTCTAAAAAATGGCGTGGCATTGGCGTACGTATTGAAGATGATGTTTTGGTTACCAAAAAAGGACACCGAATACTCAGCGCAGGAACCCCTAAGACAGTTGCAGAAATAGAAACCTACATGGCCGAGCCGGTAAACTAAAATGTCTAGTTCTTATTCAAGATCAAGCTGTTCGCCAAAACCAAGCTATGACGTTGTCATTATTGGTGGCGGTATGGTGGGCTCCAGTTTCGCACTAGCGCTGACTAAATCCATAGGCTCAGCCTCAATACTGGTAATTGATGCGCATGAGATGAGTAAAGAAAAGCGGCCAAGTTTTGATGACAGGTCAACGGCGCTGTCTTACGGCTCTAGCCAAATATTGTCAAGCGTTGGTCTTTGGGATGAACTCAAGAAAGACGCTAACAAAATAGAAAAAATTCATGTGTCAGATAAAGGCCATATAGGAACCACTCAGCTGTCCAGTTCCGACTATGATATTGACGCATTAGGTTATGTGATTGAAAATAGAGTGTTTGGAAAGGCGATTAATGTTGCCTTGCAACGCTCGCCATCTATTGACCATTTAGCGCCCGCCCGCGTGACTAAGTTCACCCCGACAGTTAATGGCATGATGGTGGAAATTGAGCGGGAAAACTCTAAAGGTACAGTCAATGCATCTCTGGTGGTTTTAGCTGATGGAGGCAGGTCACCTCTTTGTTCGCAGTTAGGTATTGGCCGAGACGTGGAAGATTACGATCAGCATGCGCTGATAGCCAATATCCAATTTCAACTGCCGCATCACAATCAAGCATTTGAAAGGTTTACCGATACCGGCCCCTTGGCAGTGCTGCCGCTTTCTAGTCACGAGAGCAAAAACCGTGCATCACTGGTGTGGACTATTTCAGGCGCTCAGGCAGAAGAATACGCAGGCTTTAACCAGTTTGAACTTATTAATAGGTTACAAGAGCGCTTTGGTGATCGGCTTGGACAGATTTCCAAAATTGGAAAACTAAACAGCTATCCGCTCAGCTTGGTCACGGCAAAAGAACAAATTAGGCCAGGGCTTGCATTGTTAGGAAATGCAGCACACACATTACACCCAGTGGCAGGGCAGGGTTTTAACCTCGCTTTGCGCGATGCCAATGCGTTGGTGCAAAGCCTAGTCCGGGCACAACACCAGGGAACTCCTTTTGGTGACATGAAGGTGCTTCAACAGTACTTGAATAGCCAAGCCAAAGATCAGCAACAAGCAATTCTGGCTACCGATACATTAGTGCGATTGTTCTCCAACAGCAGTATTTCTAAATCACTGCTAAGAAAGTTTGGATTACTTTCTCTTGAACTCGTGCCAGGGTTTAAACAGAGCTTTGCTAGGCGCGCGATGGGGCTTGGCTAGTAGCCGCCAGAGCCCGCGCTATTATTTGCTTACGACACTGCGCGTCTGACTGTTCGCAAAAAACACCTCTGCTCCTGACTTCTCGCTTTAAAATAGGGTCAGTGTAAAAATACAGTACTGTGTTTTATCGCTCTATAGGCTGCAGCGCAGCACGATCCAAAATCTTTTGTGGCTGCGCATAGGCCACTATTGGGTCCTCTACATTCCCCATTCATTGACAGTAAAAGAAAGCACGACAAAGCCTTCTATACCTCGAGCCAGTGCTCTTTGCGGATAGTTAGCAGCCGTGCGAATAAGCGGGGGAGTCCACATAAGTTAACTCCCAATCTGTAGGGTCTGGCGTACGACCCAATCGAAAATGTACAAGCGCTACCGTTTCCCAGCCGAAATAATTCAATATACCGTGTGGCTCTATCATCGATTCAACCTGAATCATCGAGATATAGAGGACTTGATTGCGCAGCGGGGCGTCACCATCAGCTATGAAGCTATTCGTCTGCGTGTAATAAGTTTGGTTCGAAATACGCTCAAAGGTTAACAAGAAAACACCAAGGCTACGGCGACACCTTCCTGATTGATAAAGCCTTTGTGAAGATTCACGGAAACCAGCGTTATCTTTGGAGAGCCTTTGACTAAGATGGCGAAGTGGTAGATGTATTCCTGCAGACGAGGCGTGATGGAGAGGACGTAAAACGTTTCTTCAAGCGGCTATAGCGTAAACATAAAGGTGAGCCGCGTAAGATTGTCACGGATAAATTGCGGAGCTACAACGTGGCGCACAGCGAGCTCATGCCAGAGAGAATTCACGGCACATCGCAATATGCCAACAATAGAGCCGAGTTGCCGCTCGAGCTGACGAGAGTCGGGGACCGTGGCATGAGGACGTTCAAATCGATTGAGCGAGCGCAGCGGTTTTGAGTGCCCATGCAGCTGTCTACAACTTATTCAATCTAGGTCGGCACATAGTGTCAGTTGAAAACTATCGGTATTTTCGGATGCCTGTCTTTGCGTCTTGGGAAATGGCAGTGGCGATGAAGGAAGGCTAATCGGGATTTTTGTTGATTTGGGTAGTTAATTTGTTAATACCGTCATGTGGCTATAACCGTGCTATTCAGGCACATTCAAATGCCGCAGTATTGATGGTTGTATAGACTAAAACGGATGTTCAACTTTGACATCGAGATCTGGGCGAAGTACAAAGGGCGTGTTAATGTCATTGGGAGC
>JBLHVT010000066.1:0-16960 GCA_047628735.1 Glaciecola sp. | reverse complement strand
TGTATGCTGGCAGGGTCTACTGGATAAACTTTGTCTTTTGACATTGCTAATTATTCTCTTACCTTGATTTATGTTCAGTATGGTGAGAAAGGGGCACCACTATGTGCGTAGACGAGCACTGAACGGATGCTCACTAGCGCACGTGAATATTATCAATTAATCTGGTTTTGCCTAAAAATACCGCGGCTAAGATGGTAAGTTCGCTGTCTGTAACAGAGGCGCAGCTCAGGTTTTTGGAATTGCAGATTGAGAAGTAATCAACTGTTAGCCCCTGTTTGTCTAAGCGGGTTTTAGCACTTTCCTCTATGGTCTTGAAATCATATTTCGCGACCTTTAGCTGGCCCGCGGCCCATTGCAAAGTAGCATAGAGTTCTGCCGCTAGATCTAATTGCTTGGGCTCTAGGTAGTTATTACGGGAGCTCTTTGCAAGACCGCTTGATTCCCGCTCGGTTTCTATCCCTACCACCTTAACTGGCATTCTTAAGTCATTGACCAGTTTATTGATTACCAAAAACTGTTGATAATCTTTTAAGCCAAAGTAGCTAGCTGTTGGCTGTACTATATTAAGCAATTTACAAACAATGGTCGCAACACCATCGAAATGCCCAGGCCTGGATTGCCCGCAGTAGTTTGCACTAACCCCAGGCACGTGAATTGCAGTTTCGTTATTAGGGTCGTTTCCGTACATTTCAGCGACACTAGGTAAAAAAACAATGTCACAATTGGCGCTATTGAGCTTTTCTTTATCAGCTTCAAGTGTTCTTGGGTAATTTGCTAAATCCTCACCAGGCCCAAATTGAGTAGGATTGACAAAGATCGAGCATACGACTAAATCACAATCGCTAACCGCCGCATTAATGAGTTTTAAATGGCCACAATGGAGGTTCCCCATAGTGGGGACTAGGCCAATACTTTTTGTGCCTTTAGCATTGGCCAGTAAAAGTTGGAGCTCTTCATTGGAAGTGACGATTTTCATACTGTTATTGGTGCTCTGTTCAAGGTTACTTTTGCCTCTTAATGGAAGCAGTGGTCTTCAGTTGGAAACGTACCGTTTTTAACGGCTTGCGCATACGCGTGTATTGCGCCGGGAATGCCGTTGGTTGACTCAGTTAAAAAGTTTTTCACAAATTTTGGTGTGATAGGTGAGATACCTAATACATCATGAAGAACCATGATTTGGCCAGTAGTATCTGGCCCAGCTCCTATTCCGATAACGGGTATATCAACTGAGTTCGTGAGCTCTTTGGCTAATGACCTCGGTACACATTCCAATAGAAGCAGATTTGCTCCGGCATCCTGCAAAAGGTGAGCTTCTTCGATTATGGCTTGTGCCTGCTCGGTGTCACGACCTTGGACATGAAAACCGCCTATTCGGTTGACCGACTGAGGGGTTAATCCCATATGTGCACATACTGGAATACCGCGCTGTGCCAATAGCTTAGTGGTGTTGGCTATCCATGCGCCGCCCTCGAGTTTAATGATATGCGCGCCCGCTCGCATCAATGATGCGGCATTTTCAAGAGTTTGAGTCTCGGAGGAATAGCTCATGAATGGCATGTCCGCCATCAGCAGGGCGCCTTTATTACCGCGCTTAACACACTGCATGTGATAAATAATATCTTCCATTGTTACCGGCAGGGTGCTGTCATGGCCTTGTAAGACCATCCCCAACGAATCACCGACAAGAATGACCTCAACGCCTTGCTCACCAAGAATGGAAGAAAAGCCGGCATCATAAGCCGTGAGGCAGGCAAACTTTTCGCCTTTTTCTTTTATCTTTTGCAAGGTAGTTAAAGTGACATTTCTAGGTTTAGATTGGGTGCTCATAAGGTGTGCTCTTCAATGATTTAATTTCACAGGCTTGGCTTGGTGCTTAAGAGGCTTAACCTGCCGGACTATAACAGCGACGGGCGTGGGTTGAAATATTGGGTGCCATTTTGCGCGGATGAGATGTAGTCCACCAGCTGGTTGTAATCATCTTCATTGCGAACTAAGTCAATCTCGGCGCTGTTAACAATCAATAGTGGTGTTCGAGAGTAGTAATGGAAAAACTCTGTATAGGCTCGGTTTAAATTTTCCAGATATTCTAATTCAATCAGCTGTTCCGCGGCGATTGCACGTCGTTGAATCCGACTTAGCAAAACTTCGGTTGGGGCTTGCAGGTAAATCACTAAATCTGGTTTTGGTGCATCGATGGTTAAATGGTCAAAGACTTTGAGGTAAAGCTCATACTCATCTTTGTCTAAATTTTGCTGGGCAAACAGCTGATCCTTGTCAATTAGGAAGTCAGCAATCCGCACCGGTTCGAAGAGATCATCTTGCCTGAGTTCTTGGATTTGCTGAGAGCGTTGAAAAAGGAAAAAAAGCTGTGTGGACAAAGCATGCTGTCTTGGATTTTGATAGAAACGCTCTAGAAAAGGGTTCTCTTCAGCTTTTTCCAGCAATAAATCGTAATTAAAGGTATCCCCCAATCGTTTGGCTAGGCTTGTTTTGCCAACACCGATGGGCCCCTCAACAGCAATGAAACGGGGTATAGTCTTAGAAAAGCTGGATGACGGGTTCATCCCGCGTCTCCCTTACCTCGGCTTGGCTTGCGGCTTGGTTTTCGGCTTAATCGATGCGGCGTTTTAACCACGGACATTACAAGTTCGCTGCGTTGCTCTTGGTCCGCTAACTGAAAGTCCGTCCACCATTGCCCAAGTCCGCCTAATTCTTCGCCGCTCTGCTCACGCAGGAGTAGAAAATCATATGCTGCTCTAAATCTCGGGTGAGCAAATGAGCTTTCTATGCTGCGCTTGTTGCGGCGCGCGAGGCGCAGCTGCAGTTCCCAGATTTCTTTGGCTGCAATCGTAAATCGTTTTGGTACGGCGGTGAAAGGTAGCTGCTCTAAAATAACATCGTTTGCGGTATTTTGGTGGCGCTGATAGTCGTTCGCGCTAGTGGGGGAATTCGATGCTATACGGTTTTGGAGAACTGGCCACAATAATGCAGCAAATAAAAAGGCTGGTGTGACTGACTTGCCCAAGGCAAGCCTAGAATCTGTATTAAGCAGCGCCAGATCTAAAAGCCTTGAGGCGTTATCAGGTCCGCTAGAAATTGCATTCATGGTTGGAGCGAATAAATAATCCCCCACTCTGCTTTGGCGCAACAGCTCAAATGTTTTTACAGCATTGCCGCCGGTTAGGAGTTTGATAGTCTCGTCAAACAAGCGTGCCGAGGAGATTGACTCAAGCAGATAGGCTAGTTTATCAATGGGCTCGGCTGTGGAGGCCTCAAGGTCAAAATCTAGCTTCGCTGCAAATCTGATAGCTCTCAGCATCCGTACTGGGTCTTCGCGATATCTTGCTTCTGGATCGCCAATCATTCGAATCGAATGGGAGTTTAAATCTTCAATGCCGCCACAAAAATCGAGCACCCTGAATTGATCTAATGAATAATAAAGAGCGTTAATCGTAAAGTCTCGGCGCAAAGCATCCTCATCGACGTTGCCATAGACATTGTCTCTTAAAATCATCCCACTGGTGGAGTGCGCAGAATCTAGTTCTTTGATTTTTCTTCTGGAAGTGCCATCTGCAATTTCATTTGAGGCATCGTGGTTTGCCCGAAAGGTCGTTACTTCGATGATTTCGCGGCCATAGCGAATATGGACTATCTTGAATCTACGCCCAATAATTCTCGCATTTTTAAACAGCGAATGCACTTGCTCCGGTGTTGCGCTAGTGGCGACATCAAAATCTTTGGGCTTTTTCCCCAGCATGATATCTCTGACACAGCCGCCAACCAGGTAACCGTCAAAGTTACCTTCGCTTAATCGATATAATACCTTCAGGGCATTTGGCGATATCAATTTCCGAGAGATATTGTGGTCTTCTCGATTGATGATTTTGGCTTTTTCGAAGCCGGGTGAATTTTCAATGTGATTCATAATAATGGCCGCCTGAAAAGCCGGTTTGCGCCTTCCTTCAGACCTGCCCGAATTCGCCGTTCAAAAATTTTGCCGAAATGTAATTCGGTACAGCCGCGATGAAGGGCAGTTTGGGAGGTATAGTTTGGTTCGAACAAGCAATACAAAGTCAGCTCACAGCAGAAGAATTAGCAAAAGCATGATACACGCAGATTTGCAAAATAAAACCCTGAATAAGGTGAATATGGGCAAGATAGTGGGGAAGATAGTTTATTAATATAGCGAACGAATAAAAAAGGGAGATATAAATATCTCCCTTTCTAAGCGTACCTTTTATTATTATAGCTATTATTTATCTATTTATTATTATTATTCTTGTGGAAGCCCAAAACGAACAACCATAGTATTTAGGTGGTGATATTGAGCCGTATTGACCAAATAAAGTCTTTTTAGACCACAAACCCATCCTTTTATTATTTACGCACTTATCTCAGCTTTGTAACTCAGTTATGCCATTTTTATTATTATTGGTGCCACTTTTATTATTATTAAGGCTTATTATTATTATTTATTTTTATTGTTTGTATATACAAAGCAGTTAGTGTGCCAGTTTAATTTATTTCAATTAAAACAATGGCTTGAAAAAATTAGAGTAAAACCTTCGCATTTTTTCGATTGTTTATGTTACTAATAATCCCTGATATATGGGTAGATGGGTAGCGGTAACATATATTGCAAAAAGGTAACAAACTGGATCTGGGTCCTTGAACGTTAGCCTTGAGGGTCAAATCAGCCACATTAAAATCGATATCAAGCAACGCAGTCACGATAACCAAAGATGCTCAAGTTGGTTTTTGCGTTGTTATTGCCTAGCGCCAAACCGCAGCGGCTAGCACATAACCAAGCGCTTAAAGCAATCAGACCGCTTGCTTCTTCTTGCGGGGAATTCCAAATCGCTGCCTGCGTTCCCAAAGGCATTTACGACTAATGCCGAGTTTTTTGGCCAATTGGGTCTCATTCATTACGTCTTGGTGTTCAAGAACAAAGCGTTGAAAGTAATCTTCTAAAGACAATTCTTCGGTTGGTTCGGAGATAACTGGGGCCACAATGTGACGCACATTATTTGCTTCACCTTGCGTGTTCACGACGTCTGCTTCTATTGCTAGCAGTTCCTCTCCTATCTCGCTGGTTTCGGCCAGAACTACTGCTCGCTCAATGGCATTTTCTAACTCTCGGACATTGCCAGGCCAGCCATAGTCGGCTATTGCCTTGCTCGCACTGCCCGAAAAGGTAAGCATTGCCGTCTTCAGTCGACTACAGGTTCGCAGCAATATAGCATCCGCTAACTGCAGAATATCGTTACCTCTATCCCGAAGCGGTGGGATTAACAAAGTCATCACATTGATTCGATAGTAAAGATCTTCTCGAAACAAGCCGTCGACCACAAGCTGTTTAAGGTCACGGTGGGTGGCTGCAACTAGCCGCACATCTACCTTTTTTGATTGGACCGAACCGACTTTTCTAATTTCGTTTTCTTGCAGCACCCTAAGTAACCTAGCTTGTGCCTCTAAAGGCAGCTCGCCAATTTCGTCAAGAAAAAGAGTACTACCATTTGCCGCTTCCACTAAACCAGTTCTGGTTGCTGTCGCGCCAGTAAAAGCGCCTTTTTCATGACCAAACAACTCAGATTCTATGAGGTTTTCTGGAATAGCGGCGCAATTGACCGAAATCATTTCATGAGAATGCCTGCTACTTAAATTGTGTATAGCGCATGCAACCAGTTCTTTGCCGGTGCCAGACTCTCCGTTAATTAAGACCGTAGAGTTAGTCAGTGCAACTTTGCGAATTCGGCGAAATAGCTCCATCATTTGTGGGCAGTTACCGATCATTCCTTGAACCGGAGGTTCTATATCATTTTCGCCCGGTTTGGCTGGTTTTGAAGCTTTAGTTTTGGCATGCTCACGAATGGTTTTTGCGACAGCCTCGATTATCTCATTGTGTTCAAACGGCTTCGCGATGTAGTCCACAGCACCCATTTTCATCGAATCAATAGCCGAGCGGATGCTGGAATAACTTGTCATTATTAGTACGGGGGTGGTGGTAGCTTTAATTAGGTCTGTGCCTGGAGCACCCGGCAGCCTTAAGTCGCTGATGATCACATCAAAGGTGTCCATATCAAAGTTCTCTGTGGCTTCTTTGACCGATCCAGCTTCACTAACCTGATACTGGTTTCGTTCGAGAATACGCCGCAGAGAGCTTCTAATAACAGCTTCGTCTTCAACTACTAATACTTGATTAATGCTTGTCATAATAATTACTGCATTCTTTTATACTAAACTCCCCATATTAGGGGCCTGTGTTACTTGTCTTCATGATAGCAGGGAAAGAGCAGGATAACCTTAGTCCCGCTACCTTTAACTTTATCGATAGGGCTTATTATATCAATATTTCCACCTAAATCTTCCACAATTCTAAAGACTAGAGAGAGTCCAAGCCCTGTGCCTTCTCCCACTTCTTTTGTGGTGAAAAACGGATCGAAGATCCTATCTCTGATAGCTGCCGGAATTCCAAAGCCTTCATCCGTGATTGATATTTTAACTTTATCTTGGTCGGTTTCAGCTTTGAGTGAAATTGTTGTATTTTTTTGGCTGGCGTCCCTGGCATTGTTTATTAGATTGACCAAAACTTGCAGAAGCCGCTGCGAATCGCCCATGATCCTTGCCCCTGGCTGACTTTCTAAGACAAAGTTGAAGTGTTTGTTTTTATTATCAATAGAAATAAGGGTTTGTGCTTCAGCCATGCAGTCGCTTATCTCGAAGACTTCGTTTTTGTAGTGTGGCTGAGTGGTGCCTGCATGTGCAAAGTTAACTAAAGATTGAAGTATTTTTGACGTGCGATCGGTTTGCTCGATTATCTGCTCAGCAAGACCATTGAGATCTTTCGAGGGGTATTCGTCTCGTATGATTTGTGCCAAGCAGGCAATTCCGGTTATCGGGTTGCCGATTTCATGAGCAACTCCGGCTGCAAGTCTGCCGATAGACGCAAGTCTTTCGCTGTGAGTTAGTCCGGCTTCGAGCATTTCCGTTTCGGTAATGTCCTCGATTAGAATAATTACGCCTTCCCGGGTGGCATCACTTTCACCAGAATCCTCGATGCGCGCTTTATGTAAATCCACAGTCTTTTTTTGTCCGCTAAGCTCGAACTTCTGCTTAAAGGAATGATATTCGTCTTCGTCCAGAAACCCAAGTAGTAGCGAGCGCCAGGGCTCTTCCAAATCGGTAAGCTGGGAGCCGACAACTTCGCTGCTATTTATGCCGGTGAGTTGCTCCTGACTATGGTTCCACATCACAATTTCATTGTCATAGCTGAGCGAGCAAACACCTAGGGGTAGATCGAGTAATATTTGACGATGGTAGCGGCGAAGCTTATCCAAATCCGCCGCCATGCCAGACAAGTTGCTTCGATAGGATTCAATGCGACGCTCAATAACATTTAGATCTGAGCTGCCGTACTGAGAGACGTTACTGTATGGCAGGTAGCCATCGATTATCTCTCTCGCTATAGATGGTCCGAGCAATCCTGAGAGGTTAGCTTCTAGCCTTCCTCTGAGAAGTCGCATGGCGTATGGCCTTCTATCACTTTTTCCAATTTTAAGATCACTAAGGGCTTGGCGAACTTCGCGATTCGCTGTTTTCTTTCCGAGCGGTTTGCTCAGGCTTTTAATGAATTCATCTGAGGTTTTAGCAACCAATCCGCTGCGCCGACGGCGTTTTATTGTGTCGAGTGCGCAGACGTCGGCGGAGCTGCGTTCTTCATCGCTAGTATGACTAAGCAGTGAGACACCGACAAATAGCACAGTGTTGATTATTAGCGATAAAGCGGTTATTTCGCGCCAGTGCAGAGATATTAGCGAAAGAGAGTCGGAGCCAGTGGCGATGGGCAACATCAATAGCAAGAACCAGGTGAGGACCCCGGCAACTAAACCGGAGAGGAAGCCTTTTCGATTGCCTTGTGGCCAGTAGAGGATAGCGACTATTCCGGGCAAAAACTGCAATCCTGCGGTGAATGCAACGGTGCCGATTACTTGCAACCCGGTTCTGTCACCGGGCAGGTAATGAAACAAATACCCAGACCAGATTAGCGCGGTGATCAATGTGCGACGCTGCCAGCGCAGCCATTTATAAATATCTTGTTTAGCGCTGGGCTGAAATATTGGTAAAACTATATGATTAAGACACATGTTAGAAAGCGCTAAGGTCAATACAATGATAAGGCCGCTAGCTGCAGATAGCCCTCCCACGTACGCTAATAAACTCACCAGAGGCTGGTCATAAAGTGCACCAATTACGACCGGGTAGTACTCGACTTGAACGTCAGTTCCAGATTTTATTCCTGCCCATAGAATAGGGAGAACAGGAAGGCTGAGCAGGAAAAAATACAGCGGCAATACCCAGCTCGCGAAAGACAGGGCTCGCTGTCCCCTCACCTCGTTAAATGTGGCATAAAACATGTGCGGCATGGCAACAGAGGCGGTGAAAAATAACAACACCATGATGTGAAATGAGCTGAAGTAGTCAGTGTTTTTTAGACTGGTGAGGAGCGCAGGTTGTGTGGCGAGCCATCCTTCCACACCAGCGAAGCTTTCAAAGCCCCCGTAGATTGCAAATAAACCTACACTTAAAAACGCAATGAGTTTGACCAATGACTCGAACGCGATCGCCATCATTAGGCCATTATTTCGAGTGCGCCCACCTTGATGCGATGTGCCGAAAAAGATAGCAAACAGGGTGATGAGCACGCAGAAGCCGATAGCAACAGCACCCTCAGATGCCTGAGCGGTCAATATTTGAGCGGTATCCGCTACTGCTTGAATCTGCAATGCAATTAGTGGGGTAACCCCGATTAGAATAACCACGGTAGTGGCTGTTCCTGCCCACGGCGATCGATAACGAAATGCTATTAAATCTGCGAGTGAGCTCAATTGATAAGTGCGAGTGAGTTCGAGTAAAGGTTTTAGCAACAGGGGTGATAAAAGAAACGCTAGCGAGATGCCTATAAATTGGGCTAAGTAACCGTACCCATCTCTGAGCGCATTGCCTATTGAGGTGTAATAAGCCCAGACACTGGCAAAAACCCCCAAGGACAGGACATAAATAATAGGATGGTGAACTACGCTCTCGGGAATCCAACCTTTATCTGTGACATAGGCTATGCCAAACAAAAGAGCTAGGTAGCAACTTCCCAATATGAGAAGAGTCGAAAGTTCATAATTCATCTGATTCTTGCTCTCGATGGGCCCAGCTTGCAACAACGACCACTAAAAACCCGAGCAAGTATGGCCTCCACCATGAGCCGTCCGCTTGATTAATCCAGTCGACGCTAAGTAGAAATAGCAAATAAACAATAACTAACAGTGCAAGTAGTGAGCGAGGAATATACATTTTAAATTCGCGTTTAAATCCAATTGCCGCTGATAGTAGCTAACTTAGGGACGTTCTGTATATCCCATTGGGAGATGGCCCAGTTCATCAGTACATCTGGATGTTCGCCAGTTAATTCAGGGGGGGCGTTTAAACCGAGAAATTTCATCGCCTGCAGCAAGCACTCGCCTGCGCGTGAGACATCAATGGCGCTAGCATGCTGTTGTTTGCTGAGTTTGTCACCATCGAAGTTTGCCGCAACAGGAAAGTGGGCGTAGCGGGGGGTGTGAATAGAAAGCTGCTGCTGCAAATAAATTTGCCTAGTCGTAGAGTCAATAAGATCAAAACCGCGGACCACATCCGTTATATTTTGGAAGGCATCGTCAACCACAACGGCAAGTTGATAGGCGAATAAATTGTCTTTTCGTTTAATGACAAAATCGCCAACTTCAAACCTTATGTTTTGGTGGTATTCACCTTGAATAAGATCATCAAAGCGAATGCAATGGTCGATAGCCCGAACGCGAACTGCGTATTCCCCTGAGCGATTGGCTATATCTGTGTTGGATCGGCAATGGCCGTCATACACACCACCAAGAGCTTGTATTCTTGGTCGTGTGCAATTGCAGCAAAAGCAAAGTCCAATTTCATTTAATTGTTGCAGAGCAGCGTCATAAGCGGCCAATCGAGAGCTTTGGTAAAGGATTTCCCCGTCCCAAACAAAGCCTAGCGCTTGAAGCTGGTCAAGAACTATTTCCGCTGCCCCTTGAGGTTCTCTAGGTGGGTCTAAATCTTCTATACGCACGCACCATTTGCCAAGGTTAGACTTGGCATCAAGATAGCTGGCTAGTGCTGCTACAAGCGAGCCAAAGTGCAATGGCCCAGTAGGGGAAGGAGCAAATCTGCCGATGTAGGGCTGGTATTTCTCATCGGCCTCAAGAAGATTCGGTGCAACCAAACCGAATTGTGGTGTCATGTGACAGCACAATTCGCTGATCGGCTATGGCTAAGGAAAAACAGCTAGCTTCCCAGCTGCTTTTCTTTAATTTCATCCAGAGTCTTGCAGTCGATGCACTTGTTGGCAGTCGGGCGGGCCTCGAGCCTGCGAATGCCTATTTCAATACCGCAAGACTCACAAAAACCGTAGTCGTCTTGAGCTATTAGCTCAATGGTACTGTCAATTTTCTTAATCAGCTTGCGCTCTCGATCTCGAGTGCGTAGCTCTAAGCTGAACTCTTCTTCTTGAGTTGCGCGATCGGCAGGATCGGGGTAATTGGCTGCATCATCTTGCATGTGATGCATTGTCCGATCGACTTCTTGCATTAACTGATTACGCCAATCAAGCAAGATCTGCTTAAAATGCTCTCGTTGGGTTTCGTTCATGTATTCTTCGCCTTTCTTAGGCTTATACGGAACGAAATTCTTTAAAACTGGTTGAGATTGAGCGCTACTAGTCGTAGACATGATCTCTAATGCCTCAATAAAACGGAGCTCGGTTTTTTGAAGCTTTAGCTTGGCTACAAGCTAGTATCACCGGCTGCGAATTTCTGTAAGTTACACCTTCAAGAAGGTGGGCTAAAAATAGTTGGCTAATCTGAAAGATCTAGCTTAGAGATGAGCTGATTTTCAGAAAGGCGGGTAAGCTACCAGATTATTTAAGGGGATGCACTAAAAATTAAGATTCTATAAAAAATCTTAACGATTGCTGCCTTGCTTCCGGATAACAGCTACCTTTCCAAAAATCTCGTCCATTATAATGTATTGTACAAACTTTAAGTCTCTATTATTTACCTCAACCATTTATTTACCTCAACCATTTGTTCACCTCAACTCTTATGCACTCTTATTGATCAGTTAATTATGAATAAAATTTCTCCGACTTTAGAAAATGTCAGTACATTCAGAGTGATGTCAGTTATGCAGCGTGCTCAGGAATTGGAACAGCAAGGGCATAAGGTCATCCATATGGAGGTTGGGGAGCCTGACTTTGGTTCTGCTGAGCCAATTATAGAAGCGGCTAAGATATCCCTAGACCGTGGGTTTACAAAGTACACCGCGGCCACCGGTATTGTTGAGCTTCGTCAAGCGTTGGCCCAGCACTATCAAGATCAATACGCAGTGGAAGTTGATTACCGACGAATTTTGATTACCCCGGGTGCGAGCGGTGGTCTAACCTTGCTGGCCAATATGTTAGTAGCGCAGGGAGACGGCGTGCTGATATCAGATCCGGCTTATCCCTGTGTTAGAAATTTTATTCATCTAATGGCAGCGCAGCCACAGTTAATGCCGGTGGATGTTGAGCAAGACTTCCAGCCTAATTTGAAAGACTTCGAGGCCCACTATAAAGCTAACACTCGTGGTCTATGGCTAGCATCGCCTAGCAACCCGACGGGGACAATTATTTCCAGAGAAGGTTTGCGCGAAGCAGCAAATTGGACCAGATCAAAAAACTTACACCTACTGGTCGATGAAATTTATCACGGGTTACACTATGTTGATGACATGCCCAGCGTGCTGGAGATAGATCAGTCTGCTTTCGTTGTGAATAGTTTTTCTAAATACTTTGGGATGACCGGTTGGCGACTAGGCTGGATAGTAGTTCCCCCTGAATACATAGAAACGGCAACTAAGCTTGCTCAAAATCTATACATTTCAGCTTCTTCGATCGCCCAATATGCAGCCCTAGCTGTTTTTGAAGATAAATCTAAGATTATTTTTGAACAACGCCGAATGGCATTTCGCGAGCGTCGAGACTATCTGTTAAAGGCGCTGGAAGCGCTAGGGTTTGTCGTGCCAAAATCGATTCATGGCGCATTTTATATCTATGCAGATATATCTAAATTTTCAAATGACTCAGAACTTTTTTGTAAAGAGCTCTTAGAAAACCAGCAAGTGGCCATTACACCAGGCACTGACTTTGGTGATTACAGAAGCAAGAGTTTTGTGCGAATAGCGTTCACTACCTCTATGGAAGACTTGAGATTAGGGATAGAACGCATTAGGAGCGCTCTTGCAAGTTAGGATGTCTCTGTACATTTGCTGCTCGGCAGTGTGGGTAGCCTTGTGATCATTCAAGGCGGGCTTGAGCGGGCGGTATTGATAAAGCGATACAAGCGCTTTCTTGCCGATGTTGAGACCAACAGCGGCCGGGTTATTACCATTCACTGCCCGAATACCGGTGCCATGACCAATTGCCAAGAAACCGGCAGCAGCGTTTGGTACTCCACTTCAGAAAACCCTAAAAGAAAATACCCAAACACTTGGGAATTGGTCCAAGCTGTGAACGGGCCAATGATCGGGATCAACACCGGCTTAGCTAACCACTTAGTGAGAGAGGCGTTAGAAAATGGTGTTATTAGTGAGTTGAATGGCTATTCGTCGATTCGTAGCGAAGTTAAATATGGAGATCAAAACAGCCGAATAGATTTTCTTGTTGAGTATCCAAATCGTTCGCCAAGCGCTAGCTGCTATGTTGAGGTAAAGAATGTAAGCCTCTGTGTCGGCAACGCAGAGGGGATTTTTCCAGATGCGCAAACATTAAGAGGGCAGAAGCATTTGCAAGAGCTGATGACAATGCGTGCTTTAGGTCATCGCGCTGTATTGATTTTCTGTGTTCAGCATAGTGCTATTACGAGCGTGGGCCCTGCCGATACTATTGACCCGGAGTATGGGAGGTTACTAAGGCAAGCCAAGACGAGCGGGGTCGAGATTCTCGCTTACCAAGCGCAATTTGATATTCCTAATTCGAGCATACAGCTTCGCAACAGCTTACCCATCTTGCTATAGAGCCTTGAGCTTTTTAGTCTGAAGAACCGACAACTTTCTCAGCAACTCTTTGTGGGTCAGCATTAAGCCGGCTACCGCAGAGGTGTCTGCTGTTTCAGATGCTTTTCCTCTACCATCATGGCGTCGCTATCTAAGGTAAACGCGACGGATTGCAGATACTTGCCCTTGCAGGGGCCCACAAGGCAGTGACCATCTTCGATTTGAAAAAGGGCACCATGGGTTGAACATTGAATCAAAGCGGCATCGGAATCTAAAAACCTATTTTCCTCCCATTCAAGTGGCGTTCCCAGATGTGGGCAGCGATTCCAGTATAGAAAAAGCTGATCATCTTTTCTTACTGCAAAAAGATGTTGGTTATTGACCTCAATACCTACAGATTTACCTTCTTCAAGTTCGCTGCTGTCTAAAACTTTTATCATTCGCCAAATGCTCGCTTTAAATCGTTAATCAAATCATCAATCTCTTCGATACCCACTGAAAATCGAATCATCGAATCAGCGATTCCCATTGAAGCTCTGCGCTGTGCTCCCATTTCGAAGTAGATAGTATGAGCAACCGGAATAGCTAAAGTACGATTATCGCCTAGATTGCTCGATGAAACTATATCTTCCATTTTGTTCAGGCAATCAAAACAATCAACGCCGTCAGCCAAATCAATGCTAAAGATAGCGCCGAAACCTTTAAACAATGTGCCGGCTCGGTCGTGTTGAGGGTGGCTAGGAAGGCCTGGGTAATAAACTTTATTTACTTTGTGTTGAGCTTCGCAAAACTCCGCCAAAGCTTGCGCGTTTTTACAAGCCCGATCCATTCGCATTGGCAGGGTCTCTGAACCAACCGCCAGATGATGCGCTGCTTCGGGTCCTAAGGAGGCGCCAAGATCGCGCAGGCCTTTTTTCTTAATCTGTGTTATGCCCCAAAGATTAGTGTCGCCGTTGCGATAGGTATCATAGATATTGTCGAACAATGCCCAATCATAGTTGCCGGTTTCGGTAACTACGCCGCCCAAGGCATTGCCGTGCCCGCCAATATATTTGGTAAGCGAGTTTATAACCAAGCTAGCACCGATTGACTTAGGATTAAACAAATGTGGAGAGGTCATTGTGTTATCGACACAAAAGATTAAGCCATGTGATTCGCATATTTTGCCGATACCTTGCAGATCTGCAATTTGGGTGGCGGGGTTCGCAATAGTCTCGCTAAATACCAACTTAGTATTCGGCTTAATGGCCGCTTCAACCGAACTTGCATCCGTCGCATCTACGAAGCTAACCTCGATACCTAGGCGCTGCAAAGTTGCAAATAAGCTATTGGTGTTGCCGAACAGAAATGCACTTGAAACTAAGTGATCTCCGCTTCGAAGCAAGGCAAGCATAGTCGATGATATTGCGGCCATCCCTGTCGCAAATGCAACGCTGGCGATGCCATCTTCCATTAGCGTTATACGCTTTTGCAGTGCTGTGACCGTGGGGTTTAGCTGGCGGCCATAGTTATAGCCTTCGCGCTTTCCCTGAAAAACCTCGGCTAGATGACGAGAGTCTTTATAGGCATAGGCCACCGATGGGTGGATTGCCTTATGTAATACGCCATGCTCAGGTCCATCTCTTCGGTCGCTGTGTAGATTGTTTGTGATAAAGCCTTTCTTGGTCATGATTTTCTTCAAGTCTTTGAATTTGTGAATAAATGTGCGCTTTTATACACCAGTCAGAATCCGATTGAAAGGCTCGCTGGGTTAATCCAGTGGTATTAAGCTGCAGATTAGGGTTTACCTTTGATCGGTTTTACTTTGGCAGGCTAAGCATAACTGCGCTTCAGGCTGAATCGCTAGACGTTTGAATGGAATGTCCTCATCACATTGTTTGCAATACCCATAGTTTTCATTGGTTATTGCTTTCAGAGCAATGGTAACTTTCTGCAATTTCAGTTTGACCTTGCCGCGAGTTGAAATAGCCATACTTTGCTGTTGCAAAGCGTCTATGCGCGAAACACGGCCAACGGCAGTTTGATCTAACGTTACGATTTCGGCTGCTTGGGCACTTAGTTTAAGTTGTTCACTGAGGTCTTTTTGATGCACAAGCAGCGTATTTTTAAGTGTGGTTTTTTGCTCTTGGCTCAAATTGTTCACGGTAGTTTCTCATGCGTGGTTTTGTTAGTTAGATTCCTTACTAAGGTTTTAGCAAATCAGCGAACACAGGCGTGCTTAGAACAAGTTCGTTAATTTGATTCATCCTCTCTAAATACTGTTCACTGTTTCTATCTTGGTAAAGTTTGGCAAAATCTAATTCTGAAATTCCGTCTCTATTGTTGCCGACAGTTGGCATATATTCGCTTTCGTCTTTCACCTCAATAAAACGCGCTTGTAGGCGTTTGGCTGTATCGGAATCTTTGGTCGCGATGGATGCCAAGTTAACCCCGACGGTATTGGCGGTAAGATCAGAAAACGAGAATCCACTGCGATAGCGTGCGTCGTATGCCTCTTTAGTTGTCGACAGCATAGCTGCCACGTCAGCGCCAGCAGATGCTGTAATGGATGCTACAGAAGCTAGGTGTTGAGCAAGGTCCTGCCTGCGCAGGAGCCTGACTTCGATGGCTTTGGCATCGGTTACCGAGCTGGCTCTTTCATTGCCCACAAATCGCTTTATTTCTCCCTCGTTGACGTAAATAGCCAGTGCTTGAAGCACCGCTCGGTTTTCAGCGACAGCATCTGAGCCTGAATTAGTCTTCGCTTGTGCTTCGGTAAATAGCGGGGTCAGAAGACTATTCAGCGAGATGGCTCGAATATCAAGCGGGGTGGCAGTGATAATGTCTGCAATTAGTTGATAGTAGTGAGCAACTCTAATGCGATCTTCATCGCTAACAAATAATTGCTGGGTTTGATCCCCCAGTTTACTCATCAAGGCCGGGTCCCACTTCAATGCTACGTGTATTTGATGCGGGGCGACAACAAGAGACTCGACATTGCCTATCAGTGAGTTGATATCCGTTAAGTCCACGCTAGAGGAATTGATGCGCGATTCTACTCTGTCAATTAAAAGGTCAACAAACATATTTGGCATAGATAATCCCCCTAGGCTCAGTTTAGTTAGTTGCAGGGTATGTCCGTCACCGCTTAACTGACCGTCGATATTTAGGAACGCTGGAATTCCGGCGAGGTCGAACCTTATTGATGCCTGAGTGTTGACCGTGTTTTCTGCTAGAGTAAGTTGTACTGCCCAATGGCCTTTAGGATTCAGGGTAGAAAGTACGTAGCGAAGCAGAAGGTTCATCTGGGCTTGATTGAGTGAAATTTTTTGCTGGGATACAGCGTAAGTTGAGGGGGGAGCATTTTCTAACAGCAAAGACTCGATTTCCGAAATTTCAACGTCAGAGAGTGGCGCTGCGACAGGCACTTTAGCCTCAGATTGTAATGCAATAACTAAAATTATCACCGGCGTACTTACCAACATAACGACAAGGGCGCTGGTTAGTAATTTTAGTAATGTTGATCGTGACTTCGCCATAAGAGAGTTCATTCACGGGTGCTAAAAGGGCCCGAGTCCTTTGGATGATGCCGACATTCCGCAAAAATTGCGAATTGGCGTTGATTTTACTGGCGAAATATCAGTTTATAGCTATAAAGTATGATGTAAGACGCAGTTTATACGATATAAGGCTTAGAAAACTTGTAGTTCGAAAGCTTCGCGGTACTATTACATGATGTAAGCCAAGTAAGCCAAGTAAGCCAAGTAAGCCAAGTTTGAAGAATTTTAATGCATCATCTAAGTTAGGAGAAGATTATGATCTTAAGAGTTCCTGCTATTCACACAGTCAGCCTCGCAAGAATTCGAGCAGTCATAGCCATAGTGATGCTGAT
>JBLHVT010000065.1:0-17587 GCA_047628735.1 Glaciecola sp. | reverse complement strand
AGCGATAGGCTGGCAGCCATACTCAGCCCATATCAGCTTGCGCTGCAGTCGGCACAGCAGCCTAACGTTATGGCAAACTCAGTAGACTATATTCCTGAGGAGGCGGTGCCCGAAGCGGTGGAGGGCTGTCAAGTTATGGTGAATTATCGACGAAATAACTCAAGAGGGTGTATAATTCTCGGCCCCGAGTGGAAAGTCTCCCCTTCAGATGACTTAATTAAAAGGCTAAAGTCCGAGTTTGGCAAAGACAAGTTAGAGATAAAATATAGCCGACCATCAACTCTTAGTTAGTACAGTAATAGTAAAAATATTGGATAAAAAATGGATCCGAATTATTTAGATTTTGAACAACCCATTGCCGAGCTTGAGGCTAAAATAAGCGAGTTGCGTCTTGTAGGTACAGACAATGACATCAATATTAGTGAAGAGATCCAAAACCTTCATGATAAAAGCACCAAACTTACCAAAAAAATCTACGCGAATCTCTCTTCGTGGCAGGTGTCTCAAGTAGCAAGACATCCGCAGCGTCCTTATACCTACGATTTTATTCGCCACATTTTCACTGATTTTGATGAACTCCATGGCGACAGGCTGTTTGCCGATGATCAGGCTTTGATCGGCGGTTTGGCTAGACTCGATGGCAAGCCGGTAATGGTTATTGGTCATCAAAAAGGGCGCGGCACCAAGGAAAAGGTTAGGCATAACTTCGGCATGCCCAGGCCTGAAGGCTATAGAAAAGCTAGGCGGTTGATTAAATTAGCTGAACGCTACAAATTACCAGTTTTCTCATTTATAGATACACCTGGCGCTTACCCTGGAATAGATTCAGAGGAAAGAGGCATTAATGAGGCTATTGCTGAAAATATGGCGATGATGTCTCGTGTTAGAACCCCGTTGATTGCGACGGTTACAGGCGAGGCTAACTCTGGTGGTGCCATCGCCATCGGTGTTTCTGATCAGCTAAACATGCTGCAATTTTCAACCTATACGGTAATTACTCCAGAAGGCTGTGCGACTATACTTTGGAAGTCTGCTGATCATGCGGCAGCGGCGGCAGAAGCGATGGGAGTGACGTCCAAGCGGCTAGAAGAGTTAGGGATAGTTGATAATACAATCCCGGAACCACTGGGCGGGGCGCATCGAGACGTAGCTGCGGTATGTGTCAGTATCAAAGCGGCATTGATAGAACAGCTAGACCGGCTTAGTCGGATGCCAGAAGACGAACTTGTCAACCGCCGCTATGAGCGTCTAATGAGCTATGGAATGAGTAGTAGTTAGGGTTGGTTTAAGAATTAAATTAGCGTCGGGCAGTAGCTGCCCGATGGCAATTTTTGAGTGACAGACCTAACCAGTAGCTGTTAGTTAGGCTCTTAATTAGTCACCAGTTAAGAGTCAGTTGGGCATTGGGCCGCGCCGCGTCAGTCAAAAGCCTAGGTTATATTCTGAGATCGAGCCAGTGTGGGCTCTGAAATACCCATTCCTCCAAGCTTGCCAGTGTACTTTTCATGGTCTCATTGCTAAAAAGCATCAACGAAAGCATGCAAGAGCTCTCCAGCGATGCGCCGCTTTGTGTGGCTCTAAGTGGCGGTATGGACTCAGTTGTCTTGCTCCACTGCCTAGTGCTGCAGAAAAGATTTCTATCCATTCGAGCGTTACATATCAATCATCAGCTAAGTGACAATGCTGATTATTGGCAGCGCCACTGTGAATCTCTTTGTGCTGATCTTGAAGTGCCTCTCACCTCAATAACTGTTGATGTACGCTCTGGATTAGCGGGCAATCAGGATGGGCTCGAAAATGCGGCGAGAAACTGTCGCTACCAAGCTTTTGAAGAAAACATTGTGTCCGGAGAGACCCTGCTACTCGCCCATCATGCTGACGATCAGTATGAAACGATGTTGCTACGCTTGATGCGCGGCGCTGGCGTTAGAGGTTTGTCTGCTATTCCTCCTAGACGAGCGCTTGGGCTGGGCTATCTGCTTCGGCCCTTGCTGGCGATGCCTCGTCAGCGGCTGCTCGATTATGCTCAAAATTCTCAGCTGTCTTGGATTGAAGATGAGAGTAATCAAGACTCTCACTTTGATAGAAATTTCTGCCGCAATGAGGTGTTGCCGCTGCTGGCCATGCGCTGGCCTAATTATCGATCTTCCTGGGCTAAAAGCAGTCAGTTGCTGGGCGAGGCAGATGAATTAATGCAGGCATTGGCAGAGCTAGATATGGCTGCGGCGGCAACGGAAGAGGCCTCGGTGCTGAATCTTGGCGCTTTGCAATTGCTATCCCAAGCTAGGCTAAGAAACACTATTCGCTGTTGGCTGCTTGGTTTGGGTTTAGATGACATCGGCTGGGGCAAACTCAATGCTGTCGTTGATGCTTTTGCTTCAACTCAAAAAAACACTAGAACACTGTTGGAAGCTAATGATTTCAGGCTTGTAGTGCATGCGGGCAATCTCTATGCACTGCCCCCCAAACAGGCATTGATAGAGCAGATTTTACAATGGCAGCTCGATAAAGAAGAGTGTGTATTACCTGGCAATGGATGCCTACGTCTAGTCTCTTTAGTCAATAAACCGGCAATGAGCATCGATAGGGCGAAGATAGCTGAAGTTCAAATTCGCTATCGCCAAGGTGGAGAAGAATTAAAGTTGCCTGGGCGGCCAAACAAATCGCTGAAGAAACTTCTTCAGGAAGCGGATATTCAGCCGTGGCTGCGGATGCGCATACCGCTTGTCTTTGTGGCGGACCAACTAGTTTTTGTCCCCGAAATTGGCGTTGCAGAAAATTACTCTGCAGACACCGTGGTTAAACAGGGAGTTACTGTGAAATGGCTGAGGCCGAACATTAATTGGCCCCTAAACGAGAAATCCAATTGAGCTGATGGAGGCATTCCAGTACCATGGTTGTCCATCTGCAAGTGTCAGCGCAAAGCTGATTCGCAAACACAAGATGGGGCCCTAATGACACGTTTTATATTTATCACCGGCGGTGTAGTTTCTTCGCTGGGCAAGGGCATAACCGCTGCTTCACTTGCCGCGATCCTTGAGGCTCGCGGCCTCAAAATCACCATGCTTAAACTAGACCCCTACATTAATGTAGATCCTGGCACTATGAGCCCGTTTCAGCATGGCGAGGTTTATGTGACCGAGGATGGCGCTGAGACTGATTTAGATCTCGGACACTATGAGCGCTTTAGCCGCATTACCATGCAGCAGAAGAATAACTTCACAACCGGTAAGGTTTACGAGGAAGTTCTCAAACGCGAACGCCGCGGTGACTATCTGGGCGCAACAATCCAAGTTATTCCACACATCACCGACGAAATTAAAAGACGAGTGATTGTCGGTGCTGGAGACGCCGATGTGGCTCTTGTGGAAATAGGCGGCACGGTTGGCGATATCGAATCACAGCCCTTCCTCGAGGCCGTGAGACAACTAAGAGTCGAAGTTGGCCCTGCGCACGCTTTATTTTTGCACCTCACCCTCGTGCCTTACATTAGCACTGCGGGGGAGACTAAAACCAAGCCAACTCAACATTCGGTAAAAGAACTGCGCTCTATAGGAATACAGCCAGATATTTTGGTTTGTCGCTCCGAACAGGCAATTGATGAATCGTCTCGGCGTAAGATTGCATTGTTCACTAATGTTGAACTGCCGGCGGTTATTTCGCTACCAGATACAGATTCCATCTATCGAATTCCAGCTATGCTTGGCGCTGCCGGATTAGACGAAATTGTGGTGCGTAAATTTAAATTGGACTGCCCAAAAGCAGATTTTTCTGAATGGGATAGAGTGGTTGATTCACACTTAAACCCTGAGCGGGAAATCAACCTGGCGATGGTAGGTAAGTACACCGAATTATTAGACGCCTATAAGTCCCTAAACGAAGCTATTATTCATGCGGGCATTCAAACTCGAACAAAAATCAAGGTAAGCTATATCGACTCCAATGATATTTTGGCCAATGGTATCGATTCCCTTGCTGGCCATGACGCGATTTTGGTGCCCGGTGGCTTTGGTGAGCGTGGCATTGAGGGCAAGATTTCCGCTGTTAAATATGCCAGGGAAAATAAAGTGCCTTATTTGGGCATCTGCCTTGGTCTACAGGTAGCTGTTATCGAATATGCGCGAAACGTCGCTGGCCTGAAAGGCGCTCATAGCACAGAGTTTGATAAAAAAAGCGAGAACCCTGTCATCGCTTTAATTAGCGAGTGGGTTACCCCCTCCGGCAGTACAGAGACCAGAAATGAGGATTCTAATCTTGGCGGCACAATGCGCTTAGGCGCACAGACCTGCATATTAGAGAAGGATTCCAAGACTTATGCATGTTACTCATCGGAGGAAATAACTGAGCGTCATCGGCATCGATACGAATTTAATAACGACTATAGAGAAACTTTGGCGGCAGCAGGTTTAAAATTGGTTGGAAATTCCGCTGATGGCATGTTGGTAGAAGTGATTGAGGTACCTGACCATCCTTGGTTTGTAGGCTGTCAATTTCACCCGGAATTCACCTCAACTCCCAGAGATGGTCATCCATTGTTTACAGGGTTCATACGGGCGGGTATTGCCAAACACGAAGAGCTAAATGGCCCGGGATCGGCAGAAAAATTGGTAAACAGCTCCAAAGACAGTGCCGGAGATAGTTCAGCCATCCCAACCTCACAGGGGACAGTCTAAGCCAGATTTCTCCGGAAATTATGGCCTAAAATCATCATGAAATCTAAACAACTAAAGATTGTTGATATCCCGCTGGCGAATGAATTGCCGTTCGTGCTTTTCGGCGGCATGAATGTTCTGGAATCTAGAGATTTAGCGATGACCGTCGCGGAGAACTTCAAAAAAGTAACGGCTCGTTTGGGCATTCCTTTTGTGTTCAAAGCCTCTTTCGACAAAGCCAACCGCTCGTCGCTTACGTCTTTTCGCGGGCCTGGATTGGATAAGGGTTTGCAGTGGCTTTCGGAAATCAAAGAAACCTTTGGCGTGCCTATTATCACCGATATACATAGCCCAGAGCAGGCTAAAGCTGTCAGTGAGGTCGCTGATGTAATTCAGCTGCCTGCATTTTTGTCTAGACAAACGGACCTGGTCGAAGCGATTGCTCGGACCGGTGCGGTTGTTAATATCAAGAAGGCACAGTTTCTGGCTCCCGAAGAAATGCGCCATATAATTAACAAGTGTGAGGAGGCTGGCAACAGCAATCTCATTCTTTGTGAGCGAGGAACGTCCTTTGGCTATAACAACCTCGTGGTAGATATGCTCGGCTTTTCGGTACTGAAGCAATTTGGCTATCCGGTAATGTTTGATGCCACGCATGCCCTGCAGCGCCCGGGTGGCCTAGCGGCGAGTGCGGGAGGGCGACGCGCTGATGTGACGTCCCTGGCAATGGCAGGATTGAGCCAAGGATTAGCAGGGCTCTTTATTGAAGCCCACCCTGATCCAGATAGTGCGCTATGTGATGGCCCCTGTGCGCTGCGCTTGGCAAGCCTGTCGGATTTTCTCACTCAGATGCGCGACCTCGATTCGCTAATCAAGTCATTCGAGCCGGTCGACACGGCATAATAAAAAATAATCTACATTATAAAAACTATTCAAGGTATTGAAATGGCTGAAATAAAATTTGTAAAGGCTCGTGAAATTTTAGATTCTCGAGGCAACCCGACGGTTGAAGCCGACGTTGTGTTGGCAAGCGGGCTTATAGGCACCGCCTGTGCTCCATCAGGTGCGTCCACTGGTTCGCGGGAAGCATTAGAGCTAAGAGACAAAGACCCGGAGCGTTATTTGGGTAAGGGAGTTTTGGGCGCCGTTCACAATATTAATACCAATATCAGCGATGCTTTAATCGGCCGGGACGCGATGGATCAGAAGTCCATAGATCAAATCATGCTCGATCTGGATGGCACCGAGAATAAGTCAAAATTGGGTGCTAATGCGATTCTAGCGGTCTCACTTGCGGCGGCCAAAGCGGCAGCTAATGAATCTGGGATACCGCTTTACAGTCACATTGCCAGGCTCAATGGCAGCGATGGTCAATTTTCATTACCGGTGCCAATGATGAATATCATCAACGGTGGCGAGCATGCAGACAATAATATCGATATTCAAGAATTTATGATTCAGCCAACCGGCGCCCCTAATTTCAGTGAGGCTTTACGGTATGGCGCGGAAGTATTTCATGCGCTCAAATCGGTTTTGAGTCAGCAAGGTTTGAGTACAGCTGTCGGAGATGAAGGGGGTTTTGCACCGAACCTGCCATCAAATGCTGCTGCTTTGGATGCAATATTAGTCGCTATTGACAAAACTGGCCTTAAGGTCGGCAAGGATATTCACTTGGCGATGGACTGTGCTGCCTCCGAATTTTATGAGAACGGCAGATATAACCTGAGGGGCGAGAAAAAGAGCTATTCTTCAGCGGAATTTGCTGATTATCTACAAAATCTATCTGAGCAATACCCTATTCTATCTATTGAAGATGGCATGGATGAAAGTGATTGGGACGGTTGGGCTAAATTATCTGCTCAAATAGGCGATAAAGTTCAGTTAGTAGGTGATGATTTGTTTGTTACCAACACAAAGATACTGAAGCGAGGCATTGACGAATCGATAGCTAATTCAATTTTGATAAAATTCAATCAAATTGGCACGCTCAGCGAAACCCTTGCCGCTATTAACATGGCGAAAGATGCAGGATACAGTTCTGTTATTTCTCACCGCTCAGGTGAGACTGAAGATACGACAATAGCCGATCTGGCGGTAGCGACGTCAGCAGGACAAATTAAGACAGGGTCATTATGCCGCTCAGACAGGGTGGCTAAGTACAATCGGCTGCTACGCATTGAAGAAGAGTTAGGGGTAAATGCGGTATACCGCGGTTTGTTTGAGTTTTCGCGCTTCGTAAAATAAAGGCACGACAAAGATGCATTAAGTCACTATGAAAATACTGCTTAGCACATTAGCGCTCATGTTTATCATTCTCCAATACCAGCTGTGGTTGGGGGAGGATAGTGTGCGCGTCCTGAACAGTCTGGACAGTGAGTTAGAACAACAAAGACAGTTAAATGGCCAGCTAGAAGAACGCAATAGGTTATTGGAAGTTGAAGTTTATGACTTAAAAAACGGCCTCGAAGCCGTCGAAGAAAGGGCGCGCTCTGAGCTGGGGATGATTGCGGAAGGTGAGACTTTTTTCATGCTAATCGACTAACCTTGGTGCCGTAATTTTCTCGCGGATATCTAACCGACGAGACCGCTTTTAATCAAAGACACAGCTTTTAACCGAAGAAACAGCTATGACAATTTGGGCTATCTTACCAGCCGCTGGTATAGGTCGGCGGATGGGTGCCACCATTCCAAAACAATATCTCCAGCTCAATGGCTTAACCGTCATTGAACATTCTTTGAAATTATTATCATCCTTGCCTCAGTTGGAACAAATTACGGTGGTTGTCCATCCAGATGATGAGCACTGGCAAAAATTAGAGTCGGGTTGTTTTGTTAGAGAAATTGTAACCGTTGTCGGCGGTGACGAGCGCGGGCAGTCGGTAATGAACGGCCTTCTAAGTATTAATGCAGGTCCAGATGATTGGGTTTTGGTGCACGATGCTGTCAGACCCTGCACGAGTCTTGCAGACATTCAACAGCTCATCAAAGAAGTCACTGAGTCTGCTGATTATTGCCACGGAGCCATACTGGCAACCCCCATTAGCAGCACCATCAAACGAGTTAATCAAGCGAATGAAATTGAAGGGACTGTAGAGCGAGAAAGGCTTTGGAGTGCATTAACACCGCAACTGTTCCCGTTAAAAAAGCTAATTCAAGCGATGGAGTCTGCACTAGCTCAAGGCCTGCTCATAACTGATGAGGCTAGCGCAATGGAGCACTTTGGATATTCAGTAAAAGTCGTGCCCGGAAGTAGCCACAACATAAAAATCACTCATCCGGCGGATTTGGCTTTGGCTGAGTTGATCCTGAAATCACAGGAAATTACGCAATGATAAATACCAATGTTCGAATCGGCCATGGTTTTGACGTACACAAATTCAGCGCCGAATTCGATGCAAAAAAACCGCTGGTACTGGGCGGCTACCAGCTAGATTCACCCTATAGTCTTATCGCTCATTCCGACGGAGACGTTGTCTTGCATGCGCTATGTGACGCGCTATTAGGCGCTGCTGCTTTGGGTGATATTGGGGAGCATTTCCCAGATACTGACTCCACGCTTGCTGGTATCGATAGTAAAGAGATTCTTAAATCTGTGTTGAAGCTATTGGA
This sequence comes from Glaciecola sp., assembly GCA_047628735.1. Taxonomy (GTDB): domain Bacteria; phylum Pseudomonadota; class Gammaproteobacteria; order Pseudomonadales; family Pseudohongiellaceae; genus UBA9145. The sequence goes on along the minus strand of JBLHVT010000065.1, from coordinate 9,326 downwards.
GGACGGTGGCTTTGGTATTGTGAATATTGATATTACTGCTGTCGCGCAGGTTCCTAAGCTTTCGCCTAGCCGCGATAGTATGGTGGAAAGCCTTTGCCGACTGACCGGTCTTGATCGCGATCGGGTGAATCTGAAAGCGACCACAACTGAGCGCATGGGCTATGTTGGCAGAGAGGAAGGCATTGCCTGCCACTGCGTTGTTTTAATTGGGCTGGTGTAGCTTGATGGCCAGAGCCTTATGCTGTCTCGCAAACGTCGTTAGCGACAGTAGTATTGATGGATGTAAGCTATGCGAGATTTAAACTATGTTGGCGCAGAGCCAAAACTTGAAGCAATTTTAAAGCAAGAATTTAGCGATTTTCAAGTCAATGAAGAGCTCGGTTTTGAGTTGGCTGGGGCGGGTGATCATCTATGGCTAAATTTAAGAAAGACCGACCTGTCAACCACCGATGTCGCGAGAAGATTGGCTGAACGTTGTGGGGTGCAGCTTAAAACTATTGGTTACTCCGGAATGAAAGATCGGCGTGGAGAATGTACTCAGTGGTTTAGTCTGCCGCTTAGCAGCCAAGCTGAAGCAAAGCTCGGCAATGTCGAGGATGACTTTGTAGAAGTATTGCAAACCCAGCGCAATACTCGAAAACTCAAAATTGGCAGCCACAAAGCCAATCATTTCAAGATTCTCTTACGTAACTGCGTTGGCTCTCGTTCAGATTTTGAAGACCGCCTGAACTCAATCAAATCTACAGGTGCGCCGAATTACTTTGGGTCTCAGCGGTTTGGCCGCAATATGAGTAACATGGCTCAAGTAAGCGTGTTAATGGAGGAGGCGCTAAAGCCTGAGGCCGATACTGCTGCGCTGCGCGGCCAAATGGGCAGGACTAAAAGAGGCATGTTGTTCTCGGCGGCAAGATCCTATGTATTTAACCAATTACTTTCTAAGCGGATAAAAAACGGCACTTGGAATAGCTATGTGGCTGGGGACGTCCTAAATTTAGACGGGACTAGTCGGTTTTTCACACCTCAGGCACCAGAAATTTGGGACAGTGAGTTACAGCGCCGTCTTGAAGAATTTGATATCCATATCAGTGGCCCGCTTGCTGGTAAGAAAGATTCTAAAGACAGGTATGCAAGCAGCGGCGAAGCTGCCGATATGGAAGAGGTGGTATTAAAGGAATTTGAACTTTTGGTTGCCGGCTTAGCCCATTTTGATGTTTTATCGGCAAGACGTTCGTTGCGGTTCTTGCCAGCGGACTTACGCTGGAATTGGGTAGACGGCGCTACTTCAGATTTGCTTATCGAATTTAAATTGCCGCGAGGAACTTACGCTACAAGTTTGTTGAGAGAAATTTGTCTCACCAGCTAGTCTGAAAAAGTACTCGGGGTTTGTGGAATAGCGGCTGTTCAAGTGAAATAGCACTTTTGAAATTAGGGACATGAAAATCAAGATCATAGCCTGTTGTAAAGAAGGGTTGTTTTGAATACTAAATTAAATTTGAGTGGCATAGGAATGACCTCCCAGCGAACACGTGAGCGTTTGCTAGGTAGGTTGATGGATCAGGGTATCAATAGTATGGAAGTACTAGATGTTATTCGATCAACCCCCCGTCATATCTTTTTAGACGAAGCGCTGTCTCACCGAGCTTATGAGGACGTGGCATTGCCTATTGGTTTCAATCAGACGATTTCTCAGCCCTATGTGGTTGCCCGAATGACCGAGGCGATATTGACCACTGGACCGATGAACCGCGTTTTAGAGATTGGAACAGGCTGCGGTTATCAGACCTCTGTTCTTGCTCAGCTTAGCAAGTCAGTTTTTTCGGTGGAGCGAATTAAGCCTCTGCAAGAAAAGGCGAGGAAAAACTTACGCCTGATTGGTCTGCGCAACATTGAATTCAAACACGATGACGGTGCGCAGGGCTGGGCAGAGCGCGGTCTTTATGACGCTATCATAGCAACAGCGGCCCCTCAGAGTATTCCGCGAGAATTGCTTCAGCAGCTGGCCGATGGTGGAAGATTGGTTATTCCAGTGGGTGGTGAGTATGACCAAGAACTTACTTTGGTGACTCGCAAAGGTAATGAGTTTTCATATCAAGTATTAGATGTAGTACGTTTTGTTCCCCTATTGCAGGGTCAACTTCAACACTAAGAGCAAACTTATCCGGTGTTGTATGGCAATATTTCTGTAAGGATAAGTTTTGCTAACAAGCTAGGAGGGCTCAAGATTTTATGCAAAGGATAATCAATGTCGGGTGTTGACGATAAAATAAAGGGTAAGCAGCGTTTTTTGCCGTCCTTGCTATTGTTTTTCAAAGGCATGGCAATGGGAGTGGGTGACTCCATCCCTGGCGTATCAGGAGGCACTATAGCGGTGATTACTAATATCTATGAGGAGCTAATTCAGTCGCTCAGTAAAATAGATATCACGGCTCTAACATTATTTTTTCGTGGCTCATTCAATAAATGCTGGTTGCATATAAACGGCAAATTCCTATTCACTTTGGCCCTTGGGATATTTGCTGGATTGCTGGTGTCTGCGAACTCAATTCTCTATTTGCTAGAAAATAGATTCGAAGTGTTAATGGCGTTTTTTATAGGGCTAGTATTTTCCTCAGTCTGGTTTTTAAAATCAGAGGTGGATTGGTGGGCATGGGAAAATGGCTTGGCAGCATTGCTAGGGTTACTTGTTGCAATTGCCGTTTCAATGATTCCACCACAGCTGGCAGCTATCAATTATTTTACTATTTTTTTTAGTGGCATGGTCGCAATCTGTGCGATGATTTTACCTGGTTTGTCGGGTGCCTTTATTTTACTGATACTGGGTGTTTATGAATTCATACTGTCTGCACTTACAAGCTTCCAGTTAGATTTTATTGTAGTTTTTGCCGCTGGCTGCGCTATCGGGCTGCTTAGTTTTACTCATGTACTGGCGTGGTTGCTCAAAAAATATCATGCTCTAGCGTATAGCGTTATCTGCGGTATGCTTTTGGGGTCGATCAATTCACTGTGGCCTTGGCAAAAACTTAATGCTACTTATACCGATAGTGCAGATGAACTACAGCCGCTAACAAGCCAAAATTTGTCACCCTTTAGCTATAGTGAGTTAACTGGAAATGAACCTTATTTCTGGGCCGCATTGGCTAGTCTGTTTGCCGGCGTTTTAGTCGTCGTGATATTACACAAGGGTTTTGAGTCCCAACCGAGGGATAATTGATGTCGTTGTTAATCAAGAAATTTAAACGTTGCATCATGAATTTAGCCTTTTTAGTAGCTTTGGTTTTACTGGTGAGCTGTGGTGGAAAATATCAGGCCCCAGTTAGAGATCAAGGCGAGCAACAGGTAAGCCGGGCTCCGATCATTGCTCAAAGTAGCGGTAATGAAAAGGGCGGTCGAGTGATTGAACGCGGCAGCATGAGCACAGCGGGCGTATCATCAAGCTCAATGTCTTCCTCCTCAACAGCCGCGGGGCCAACTTCAGCCCCTAGTACAACGCGGCGAGCGCCAGCGGTGCGCAGAACTGGTGGTGCTAGTCGTCATACGGTGCGGGCTGGCGAGACTCTCTATTCAATTGCATTCCAATATGATTTAGATTTTAGGTCTTTAGCATTGGCGAATAAATTGCGGGCGCCCTATACAATTTTTGTTGAACAAGAATTAAACCTAGCTGTGACGAACATAAGTGGTGGTAGCCGACAAAGTACTATTAACTCATCGGCTGGAACAGCCGTGAGTGACAATTCGGTCGCCCAATCCCAAGGGGGCTCGCCCCGCACTGGTGGTGTCTTAAGGCAGCCGATTCAAGCAAGTAATTCTACTCCGACATGGGCTTGGCCCCACGCAGGGGGCATTGTGCATAATTTTCGTGAGGCAGGTAACAAAGGCCTAGATATTGCTGGCCAACTCGGAGATTCGGTTTTGGCTGCTAGTGCGGGTGATGTTGTCTATTCAGGGAGAGGCGTTCAGGGCAGCGGCAACCTCATTATAATTCGTCACAATGATCGGTATCTGAGTGCCTATGCTCACAATAGCGCAATGCTAGTTGGAGAGGGTTCAAAGGTTGCAGCTGGCGATAAAATTGCTGAGGTGGGCTTGAATTCTGCAGGGGTAGCCATGCTTCATTTCGAGATACGATTAGAGGGCAATTCTGTAGACCCTAGTGAGCTGCTACCTAGCCGGCGCTAGACTCGTTGCTCTTTTTTTTCAAGCCGGTTTTTAATAGAACAAAATCTTCTTAAATATTGCAGCCTATCCAGCCGCAACAGTAAGTATTGTAAGGCTAAGTTGTTATGTTCGTCAGGGTGAAGAGCAGGCTAGTAATTCGAATCAAGCAAGAGGAGTCTGCATCATGGAATCGCTAGAGTTAGAATCACCAGCGAAACCAGCCACGAAGAAGTCTGGAAACACAGCGAAGCTACGTAAAGCCGGAAGGCGGCACTTACGTTAGTTGCCTCACCAAATAACTCGTTCGACTAGAGCACGGCGGTCTCCCCGGCAGAGAACAACTCCAATCTCGATGCAAGCCGTTTGTATCACAACCAGATAGGCTATCCACCTTTACTGACTGCAAGGGATAAGTGTTTTTCGCGAGCAAAGCACTCAAGGGGGATGAGCCCGCGCGTAAGCGCATGATCGAGAGCAATCTCCGATTGGTCGTAAAAATTTCTCGTCGCCATGTCAATCGCGGCCTCTGCCTATTGGACATTATCGAAGAAGGCAATCTTGGCTTGATTCGGGTTGTCGAAAAATTTGATCCTGAAAAAGGGTTTCGTTTTTCAACCTATGCCGCATGGTGGATTAGGCAAAAGATAGAGTGTGCGATGATGAATCGGACAACACGATTAGGCTGCCTATTCATGTTGTCAAAGAACTTAACGTCTACCTTAGAGGATCTAGAGAGCTTTCTCAAAAACTTGATCACGAGCCAGGTCATCAAGATATTGCAACTGCGCTTGATGGTTCGGTAGTAAGCGTTATAAAAATGTGAACTCTAAATGAGCGAATTTCTTTTTCAGATACGCAAATGACAGTGGAGTCGCAAACGCCCATTTTGGAAACGGTGCCAGACACTTTACAACCTGATCCCTACAAGATGTTGCAAGAAAGCGATCTGCCGGCGGGTATTTAGGATTGGTTAGATGAGCTTTCAACTAAGTATAGTGAGGTCTTTACCAGGCGCTTTTGTGCTTGGGACACAGCATTGTGACGTTGCAAGATGTAGGAAAAAAAATAGAATCAACGCGGTAAAAGGTGCGCCAAACTCAAGCTGAGCGGTTAGCTAGAATGCGCCTACTGATGGAAGCCCAAGGACTGTGATGGGAAATGTGTTGGGCTAAGGCCTTTCTCTCACGCGGCCGTCAGCAGTGAAGGCCGCGTTGACTATAGAGCTAGCGCTCTAAGTATTTGAGTTTACTAGGTTTATCGGTCCACTCTTCGTAGCCTGGCATCGGGTCTTTTTTCTCAGTGATATTTGGCCATTTTTCCGCCAAATCAGCGTTAACCTGAAGAAACTCTTGCTGATCTTCGGGAAGCTCGTCTTCCGCAAAGATCGCATCAACTGGGCATTCCGGCTCACACAGCGCGCAATCAATACACTCATCAGGGTGAATAACTAAAAAGTTAGGGCCTTCGTAAAAACAGTCGACAGGACATACTTCTACGCAGTCTGTGTGTTTACACAGAATACAATTATCACCAACAACGAAAGTCATTCAGTCTATCCTCAGTACCACCTCTTAGGGGCACATATTCTAGCAGATTTATTGATCCGAATCCCAATTAGGACTGAGTTTTCTTCTTTAACTCATAAAGTATGGATAGGGCTTCTTTGGCGCTTATTTCATCTGGATCCAGACGCTCTAAAAACTCTACAGCAGGGTGTGGCTCGGAGTTGAACATTTCATTCTGAAAAGGTTGCTGCGGACCTTTTGGTTTGGTCTCGAAAGCCATCGATTCAGATTCCAAGAGCTCTAATTTTCGTCTAGCCGAAGCGATTACAGAGTTAGGAATTCCGGCCAGTTGAGCCACCTGTAAACCATAGCTTTGATTTGCTGGGCCTGATTTAACGGCGTGCAAAAACACAATGCCATTGCCATGCTCTATCGCATCAAGATGGACATTTCTTATGCTGCTGTAGTTTTCTGGCAAGCTGGTGAGTTCAAAATAATGAGTTGCGAAGAGTGTGTATGCCCTTAATTCTTGTGCGATAAAGACCGCTGCTGCCCACGCCAGCGAGAGGCCATCAAAGGTGCTCGTGCCACGGCCGATTTCATCCATTAATACTAGGCTGTCGGCGGTGGCGTTGTGCAGGATATTGGCTGTCTCAGTCATTTCAACCATAAAGGTAGAGCGACCGCCCGCCAAATCGTCAGAAGATCCAATGCGGGTAAAAATGCGATCTATAGGGCCCAATTTAGCGGACTTGGCTGGCACGTAACTTCCACACAGTGAAAGCAAAACGATGAGTGCTGTTTGCCTCATATAAGTTGATTTGCCGCCCATGTTTGGGCCGGTAATTATCAGCATGCGAGATTCGTCATTGAGTTCGACATCATTGCCGACAAAGCTGTCACTAGAGACTTGCTCCACAACAGGATGGCGGCCACCATCAATAGAAATACCTGTTGTATCACTTAGTATAGGGCAGCAGTAATCAAGATTGACGGCGCGTTCAGCAAACGATGTCAGCACATCGAGCTCGGCGGTTGCTTGAGCGCTTTGTTGAAGAAGGCTTAATTGTGCCGCTAAGGTCTCTAGTAACTCATCATAGAGTTGTTTCTCTCGCGCCAGAGATTTCCCCTTCGCACTGAGAACTTTGTCTTCAAACTCTTTTAGCTCGGGCGTGATAAAGCGCTCAGCATTTTTTAGCGTCTGCCTTCGAATGTACTCGGCCGGAAATTCAATGGACGCCTGACCTTTACTGACTTCTATATAGTAGCCATGGACGCGGTTGTAGCCGACTTTTAGTGTGCTAATCCCAGTTCTTTGCTTTTCTTTGATTTCTAAGTCGATTAAAAACTGGCCGGCGTTGCTGCTGAGGTTTCTAAGTTCATCAAGCTCCTCGTCATAGCCGGGTGCGATAACGCCGCCTTCTCGGATAACCACGGGAGGATTTTCTTCTATTGCGAGCTGTAATAATTTGGTTTGCTCAGGAAATTCACTAATAGTTTTTGCTAAACATTGCAGTGGCGAATTTTTAATTTTAGCTAATAGCCGCTGCAAGTCGGGTAGCAGCGAAAGCGAATTACGCAGGACAGCTAAGTCTCTGGGCCTAGTGGAGCGAAGGCCCAAGCGGGCCAAAATGCGCTCAAGGTCGCCAAAATTCTTAAATAGGTCCATCAGGGCTTCGAAATGATAGTTTTCGATTAGTGCGGTGGTGATCTGCTGGCGAGAGCTAAGGACTTGGTGGCTGCGAAGCGGCCGGTTCAGCCAGCGAGAAAGCAGGCGCGCGCCCATCGCTGTCGAGGTCGTGTCTAACACCGATAACAAGGTGTTGGATTTGCCACCAGTTAAGTTGGTATCGATTTCAAGATTGCGGCGAGTTGCTGCATCCAAAATTACGCTGTCGCTTAAATGCTCGACTTTCAAAGTCTGTATATGAGGCAAGCTCGATTGCTGGGTTTCTTTCGCATATTGAATAAGACACCCGGCTGCGGCAATTGCAGCGGGGGCGTCCAGACAATCGAATGCCGATAGATCGCGGGTGTTAAAATGCTCAGTGAGAGTTTTGATAGCGTTTTGGGTATCGAACTCCCAGCTGGGACATTTATGTTTTGCGGGATGAGAAATAAGCTGATGAGCGCGGCTTAAAGACTCTTCAATAAGAATTTCAGCTGGTTTAATCCGTTCGATCTCATCTAACAAGGACTGGGTGTTGTTGACTTCGCTTAATACAAATCGCCCGCTGCTAATATCCATTAAGGCTATGCCATAGCCAGGCTCTTCTGGGTTGCCGCCAGCTTTACGCGAAATTGCTAGCAACCCATTTTCTCGGCCGGCGTCCATCAAGGCCTCATCACTTACTGTACCGGGTGTGATTACTCTTACTACTTGTCGCTCAACCGGTCCTTTGCTTGTTGCTGGATCACCAATTTGTTCGCAAATTGCAACCGATACGCCGGCTTCTACGAGCTTTGCCAGATAGCGGTCAGCGGCATGATAAGGAATGCCGCACATAGGAATTGGCTCACCGCCTGACTTACCCCTAGCCGTTAAGGTGATATCTAAAATGGCAGCGGCATTTTTTGCGTCGTCAAAGAAGAGTTCATAAAAATCACCCATTCGATAAAACAATAAATTATTTTTATGCTGGGCTTTGATGCGCAAAAATTGCTGCATCATAGGCGTGTGTGTGGGTATAGGTGCAGTTGAAGCGGTCAATGGTTTGCAGGTTTTAATGAAGAGTGTCCCTAAATTCTACACGTTTTCAATTGGTTTCGGGAAGGAAAAGCCAATACCGAGGTAATCGTCTTAAAATAGATGAGCTCGCCGGTTCGGCAAAGCTTGAATGTGCGCTGTATCCCGATATCATTGCGCTGTGGAATTTGAATCTGACTTGGATAAAGCTCTTGAGCTGACAGCGGCTAACTTAAGCCTCCTACTGATAGAGGGAGACCTAGTAGTATCTACTGCTGAGTCTTGCACTGGCGGTTGGATTGCCCAAGTTTTAACGTCATTAGCGGGAAGCTCGGCTTGGTTTGATACTGGTTTTGTTACTTATTCAAATGAAGCTAAACAGCGCTTGCTCAATGTGCCTGCTGATTACTTTTATGAAGACGCATGTGGCGCGGTGAGTGAGGAGACTGTCAAGGCAATGACCCACGGAGCCATTAAAAATAGTCTAGCGCGAGTCGCGGTTGCTGTAAGTGGGGTTGCCGGTCCTACCGGTGGCAGCATCGAGAAGCCGGTCGGCACTGTTTGGATTGCATGGCAGTGGGATGAAAAAACGCTAGCGCAATGTTTTCAGTTTCCCGGTGATCGCAGGGCGATAAGGGCAGCCACAGTAGCAAAGGCCTTAGAGGGGCTTATCGATTTGCTGTCTTAGAGCGATTGTTGATTTAGCAGCTGCATCGATAGATAGATAGACAGATAGATAAATAAATAGGCAGGCAAAGATTATCTTAAAGCCAGTGAAGAAAAGGCTAAAGTATTTATTTTTTTAGCCCATATACTGGTTGTATATACAGTAGTATTTTGATTTAATACGCACTGTTCGGATATACAGTAGTTTAAAGAAAAGCGTTTTGGCCGAACTCGATGTTTTCTTACAGTGTTTTTTCCGTAAAGAGTTTAGGTATTGCAGAAAACATCGAGTTTAGGCCACCAGCTTTTTT
>JBLHVT010000064.1:0-17727 GCA_047628735.1 Glaciecola sp. | reverse complement strand
AAACTGCGCCGAATTTGAGCAACGCTCCAATCAATTTCCTCTACAACATCTCCGTAACGCCCGCCTATACTTGTTCCAACAAATTCGCTGCTTCTAAACAAGGGGGTATGAGGCATGGTATACGGCAAATAGACTAAGAGAGGGTCATCCGCATTGTGTTCGATGAAATCAATAGCCGCTTCAGTTTAGTTAAAGTCGTTTGATCTGTGGGCTGCTCAATAGAGCTGCCCGCTATAGCAGAACTGCTCACCAAAGGAGAATTAAAATACTCAAGTCTAGGCTGCGCATACCCCGCTTGCCTTTTCGCATAGATTCGAGCTCTTTTCTCCATTTCACCGCGCGCGGCCATGGCTCTCATTTCGTCAAAAGTCGGCTCGCCTGCCCAATTCATATCATTGCTATAAGGCACTCCTAACCATTCATCAAAACCATGCTGAGTAGGATAAGCATGTTCAGCATCGCCAAGATGCCACTTTCCGAAAATGCCGGTAGCATAGCCGCGCTCTTTTAAGGCTTGTGCTATGGACACCTCTGAATCTGGAAATCCGCCCGGCTCATTGGGAAAGTAGACCCTGATAAGATCGCCATAAAGGGCTGATCGAACTGGCAGGCGACCAGTTAACAAAGCAGCCCTGCTAGATGAGCAGACAGGAGCCGCGACATAAAAATCGATCCAGCGCTGACCCAGCCTAGCCAATTCATTAAGCTCGGGGGGTGCGTATATAGGGGTGACCAAAACTACTAAGGTCGCCGCACCCAAGGTCATCAGCAAATAAAATTACAATATTGGGCGGCTGATCAGGTGCACCAGGAACTACTGGCGCCGCAAGCAAGAACTTAGGATGTTGGCAAGAAGGGGAAGTACTGAGTGTAAGGTCGGACGCATATTGGGGACCCGTTTCGCTTTTATTATTAGTTAACTTCAGTATTAGTTAACTTCAGTATTAAGCGTCTGTACTAAGTAAATGAAGCAAATATTTACGCAGACGTCGGTTACTGTTTAGCTATTCAGGATATGACGATTGAATTCGAGAGTCCAATTTTGAGAGTTCCTATGGTATGTCGCGAATTCTACATAGCTGTTGTTTTTTTATTTATCGATAATGAGTGAGTGGGCCAAATGAGCTACATCGCCTGACTGTCAGGGGCCAGGGTCTTATTTGCTCGTAGCGCTATACGTCTGATTATTCGCAAACAACACCCCGACTCCTGACTCACTAGTTTGAAATCCAGAGGTATCAAAAGAAAGGGGACACATTTGCAAAAGAAGCTACAGAGAGAGTTTTCTGAGGGATTAAGAATTCAATCGGCTTGGCGACAATAAAGCCGATTGGACGCTATAGATCTATTACTAACGAGGTCGAGAAGATTTGCGGGGGGCAGGCCTGCCGCCAGCCGATTCTTTTGCTTTGAATTTTGCAGAGCGCGTGAAGCTGGGCGCTTTTTCTAACAGTTCGGTGGCCGGGTGAGTGCAATCGAGTTTTGTCCCCAGCTTTTCTTCAATGTCGGGCAAGAGAAAAGAATCTTCTTCGCAGGCAAAACTTATCGATGTCCCTATGGCTCCTGCTCGTCCTGTTCTTCCGATTCGATGTACATAGTCATCGGCCTCTTCGGGCAAGGTATAGTTTACGACGTGAGTGATATTGTTGATATGCAAACCGCGGCCAGCCACATCGGTAGCAACTAATACTCGCAACTTGTCGGTTTTGAAAGCGTCTAAAGTACTGATACGTTTGTTTTGAGCAACCTCACCCGACAGCAAGCCACAGTCGATGCCATTGCGATGAAGATTATCCGCGAGTTTACGCACCTGATCGCGACGATTACTAAATACTATTACTTTTTCAGCATCTGGCGATGACAAAATATTGTAGAGCAAATTGTACTTGTCCGCTGTGGTCACCAAGTACACGACCTGATTCACCGCATCAGCAGCCACTTTCTCAGGCTCAATTTCAACCATGATGGGCTCCACCGCCCAACGCGAGGCCAAGTCCATAATCATTGGGGTAAATGTTGCGCTGAACAACAAGGTTTGACGGCATTCCTTCTTTGGTGTTCGCGCGACAACTGCTCGCACCTGAGGAATGAAGCCCATATCCAACATTCTATCTGCTTCATCTAGCACCAGCAGTTCGATCAAACCGAGATAGAGATTATCGTTTTGGACAAAATCTAATAGCCGGCCTGGCGTTGCAACAACAATGTCCACAGGCTTTTTATCTAGAGCCCGATTTTGCTTTTGATAATCCTCACCACCGACCAATGTCACGGTATGAAGATCAGTACCATGCGTTAACAGTTGAGCATCACTGGCTATTTGGATAGCCAGCTCTCTGGTCGGCGCAACGATCAAGGCTCTGGGCTCAGCGAGAAATTTATCTTCAATGGGGTTAGATAAAAGGTCATTGATGATGGTAATGAGAAATGCGGCTGTCTTGCCAGTACCTGTTTGTGCTCGCCCAGTCACATCGTGTCCGGCAAGGGTATGAACAAGGCTTTGTGCTTGGATTGGCGTGCAGTGCTCAAAACCCAGCCTGCGAATAGCTTCTCGCAGAGGAGGCTGAAGAGCGAAGCTATCGAAGGAAACAGGCTCTGGCGGCTGGCTGTCCTCTGGTGCTGCATCTACATTACTTAAGTCTACCGGTGTTTCTGAATCCATTGAGTTACAGCCATAAAAACCAAGAGGGGGGGACTACTGCTTTGTTCGTTTTGCTGCGAGTAAATCCGCAGGCGCAGGCATAATAGCCGTATGCTGTTAACACTGCAATTATTGTCCGGGCAGTTTAAACATTCGAACAGGCCGGACAAGCTGGGTCTCTAGCCAATTTCATTTCTCGCCACTGCATGGATTTGGCATCGAGAAGTAAAAGCCTACCCAGCAGAGGTTGGCCTATTCCAGTTAAAACCTTTATTGCCTCCATAGCCTGAACAGTGCCTATCATCCCGACCACAGGAGACATCACGCCATTGGTGGCACAGCTTGTATCCTCGCCATCCCCTTCGCTATAAAGACAGCGATAGCAAGGACTGCTAGGTTCGGCGCTATTAAACACAGTAACTTGCCCTTCCATGCGGATTGCAGCGCCGGACACAAGCGGTGTTAAGTATTTGATGCAGCTTTGGTTAATTGCGAACCGAGTGGCATAGTTATCACAGGCATCGATCACCAAATCTGCCTGCTCCACAGCGCTATCTAATTCAGTTCCTTGTAAGCGCGTATTTAGAGCAACAACCTCAAGATCGGGGTTAAGTCCCAGCAACCTTTGTCTGCCGGACTCTACTTTAGACACGCCTACTGATTCTTGGCTGTGAGCGATTTGTCGCTGCAGGTTGCTGACCTCAACTACGTCATCGTCGGCAACAATGAGCTTTCCAACACCCGCAGCTGCTAGATACATTGCCGCTGGAGAGCCAAGACCGCCTAAACCAACAATGAGCACCGATGAATCAATGAGCTTTTGCTGACCAGCAATATCCATGTCAGGAAGCATTATCTGGCGAGAGTATCGAAGTAACTGATCGTCTTTCATAAGCTTAGCGAACCCTATTTATGCCACTGGGCGAACGCAACCCTCTCGATTCCCGCGAGATCGGCTTGCGAATCAATACAACAGTAACCCGCTTTAGCCAGTCGCTGCGCAACTTGCGCACGCTGATCAAAACCATGCTCGATAAGCAACCACCCGCCATCACGCAGGCAAGCCCTACTGTGCTCAATAATTTGCTGAATATCAGCCAACCCTTGATCATCAGCAACAAGCGCCATGAGCGGCTCAAATGGTAAACTCCCCTCAGTTAAATGAGAGTTTCCTGATTCAACATAAGGCGGGTTAGCAGCAATTAAGTCATAGCTTTTAGCGGCCAAAGGTTGGCACCAACTACCCTGCAAAAAATCGATATTGGTGACCCCTAATGCTGCCGCGTTTTCTTTTGCCACAGCTAACGCTTGGCGGCTTTTATCCACGGCGGTAACCTGCCAAGCGGCGTTTTGTTTAGCCAAGGCTATTGCTATAGCCCCGCTGCCGGTGCCTAGGTCTGCTAGGTTGATCTGGGTGGTTGGGCTCTCCACAATTTCCACACCCCCTACACTTGCTTCAATTAACTCTATTGCCTTTTCTACTAAAAACTCTGTTTCTGGTCTTGGAATCAACACATCAGGGTTCACGTTAAGCTCGAAGTCCCAAAAAGACTTTTTACCAATTAAATAAGCAACGGGCTCGCCTTTTGATCGTCTATTTAGTAACTCGCCAAACTTTTTCTGATCTGATTCTTCAACTTCAACTTCAGGCCAAGTAAGAAGATATTCTCGGCTCTTTTTTAAAACGTGAGCAAGCAACAATTCTGTATCCAAACGCCAGCTGTCACTTGAGCTCTCCAATCGCCGACCAGATAAGATTAGTTGTTTAACCGTGTCCACCAAGATTAGCTTTCACCGGCGAGGTTAGCTAATTGATCGGCTTGATATTCGTTGATCAATGGCTGAACCACTGCCCCTAAATCTCCCGACATGATCTCAGCCAAATTATACAAGGTCAGTTTAATGCGATGATCAGTGACTCTACCCTGAGGATAATTGTAGGTTCGGATTTTTTCAGAGCGATCGCCACTACCGACCAATTTACGCCTAGCATCTGATGTTTCTTGATGCTGGGCTTGCTGCGCTGCATCCAGCAATCTGGCCTGTAGCAGAGACATAGCCCGAGCTTTATTCTTATGCTGGGAGCGTTCATCCTGACACTCGACCACCATACCACTGGGTAGATGGGTAAGACGGATAGCGGAGTCTGTTTTGTTTACGTGTTGCCCACCTGCACCACTGGCTCTAAAGGTATCTACTCTCAAATCGCCCTTGTTGATCTCGATCTCATCGACATCATCGAGTTCTGGCATAACGGCCACAGTGCAGGCGGAAGTGTGTATTCGGCCCTGTGTTTCAGTTTCAGGAACTCGCTGAACCCGGTGGGCACCAGATTCAAACTTTAACTTTTCATAAACATTGTTACCTTCCACTCTCACTATTAGTTCCTTATAGCCGCCGTGTTCACCTTGACGCTCGTTGATTAGCTCAACTTTCCAGCGTTGATTTTCACAAAACCGTGAATACATCCGAAAAAGATCACCCGAGAAGATCGCCGCCTCGTCACCGCCGGTACCGGCTCTGATTTCGAGAAATACATTACAGCTATCTTTGCTGTCTTTAGGCAGCAGCAGCTTTTGCAGAACCAGCTCTAATTCTTGCAGCTCATCTTTAGAGCTCAAAATCTCCTCATCTGCCATCGCACGAATGTCGGGATCAGCGTCTTTTTGCATCTCCATGGCTTCATTAAGATTGTCTGTCACTTGAACATAATGATTATAAGATTTTACAACGTCTTCTAGCTCAGAATACTCTTTTGATAAATCGCGAAACCGATTCTGATCGGCGATCACTTCAGCATCGCTCAGCAATGCTTCCAATTCATCAAATCGATCGTTCAGCATTTCTAACTTATTCTTAATTGTGTCTTTCATAGGTTTTCTTATCGAGTTGAATTCTTGTCTAGTTGAATTATCATTAGTGGAGGGCTGGTTACCACACCCTAGCTTTCATCAGTTTCGTCACCTTTGTAACTTTTATCGCTCTTATTGGCCTCTAATTCATAAAGTTCTTGAGTTATCTTTAAAACGTCCAAACGACCTTCTGCGCTGGCTTTCTTCATGACAACACTTGGTGAATGAATAAGTTTATTGGTAATCCCGCGAGCAAGACTGTTTAAAACAGATTCTGGCGAATCGCCTTTTTCCAGCGACTTTAAGGCTTTTTGCAATTCTTGTTCCTTTATGGAGGCGGCTTTGTCTCGAAAAGCTCTCAGTGTCGCCACTGCATCCAAAGACTTAACCTGTTTCCGATATTCTTCAACTCCGCGTTCAATAATTGACTTCGCTTGATCTGCTGCCTCTTCACGGCTTTTTACGCCGTCTTCTATCACTTCGCTAATATCGTCAATACTGTATAAGTAAGCATCAGCAAGTTCGCCAACTTCCTGTTCAATGTCTCTAGGCACCGCTAGGTCAACTAGCAACATCGGCTTATGACGACGCTGCTTAAGGGCTCTCTCAACAGCTCCTTTACCCAGCAAGGGCAGCTGGCTATTGGTGGATGAGACAACTACATCCGCCCTCACCAGTTGCTCTGGTATATCTGAAAGCAAGACGCCTTTGGCGGCAAACTTAGCAGCCAATTCTAGGGCATTGTCCAGCGTGCGGTTTGCGACGGTCATATTCGTGACCCCCTTATCTGCAAGGTGTTTAGCGACGAGTTCGATAGTGCGGCCGGCACCTATAAGCAAGACATTGAGACTCGCTAGATCAGAAAAAATTCGCTCCGCCAGAGTAACCGCAGCATAAGCGACTGAAACCGGGTTTTCACCGATAGCAGTATCAGTGCGGACTAGTTTTGCAATGGAAAAGGCTTCCTGAAAGGCACGGCCCAACTCAGGACCTATTAGCTCTAAATCTTTGGATACCGCATAAGCCGACTTAATTTGACCTAGGATCTGAGGCTCACCTAGCACCATGGAATCTAATCCACAGGATACCTTCATCAAATGCCTAACCACATCATCTGCAACAAAGGCATAACAACTTTCATCGAGCTCTGCCTTTTCTAACTGATGAAAATCAGATAACCATTGAGTTATCGACAGCTGGTGGTCGAGTAAGCTCCGATTTTGCGACTTTTCACCACCAATTAAAGACAGACTCTTGTCAAAACAGTCTAGGTAAATTTCAGTTCGGTTGCAGGTGGACACAATAACCACCTCATTGACGGACTCAAGTTCACAAATCTGCCGCAGCGCCACAGTAAGATTTTCTGGCGAGAACGCGACTTTCTCGCGAAGCGCGATACTAGCGGTAGTGTGATTGATGCCTACTAAAACCAGAGCCATTGTAATTTGTCAACGATGAACGAGTAAAAAGCCCGCTATGGTACTAAATATAGCCCTCAGTTCCCATCAACGGCGAGATTATCGATAGCTACTGCGACCTGAGCCAAATTAGGGCCAGTGCGTTAACGATAATGAGCCTAAATTGAGGTCTATTGCCAATTACAGTAAAATTACCTCAAGGTCGCGTCAACAGCGTGTTTCAAGTCAGACAAACTGCTACAATCCGTCCACCTTTAAGTATTGTGAAACCACTAAAAATGCGCCTAATCAACATCCTCACACTTGCATTATCAGCTGCTGCACTTAGCTCTTGCGCGGTTACTCTAGACAATACCTACACCGATACTGATACCCAAGCCAGTACAGCACCTCAAGCGGCTGTTGAGGCGCCTCCTAAAGAACCCGATGTGGTGAAGTACGGAGCATTTACAGAACAGCAGCTTTATCAAACCATTATTAGCGAGTTGGGCGCCCAGCGCGGAGAGGTCATCGAGTCCGGCGATACTTACTTTGATCTCGCCATGCAAACACGTGATTTACAGTTTATCGAGAGGGCTGTGCAGTTTGCCTCAGTTAATGGCGATACTAACGCCCTGCTGCAGCTTGGCTTATTGTGGGCTGAAGTCGACCCTCAAAATCCGCAGCCTCATCTTATGCTCAGCTTCCAGTTTTTAGAAACTGGCAATTTCCGTCAAGCCCTCACACAGATGTCACGCGTTATAGAGAAAGGTGGCGAGTTTGATTTCACTGCACTGGCGTCGCGCACAAACGGATTAGGCCTATCAGCCAGAGCGGCATTAATCGGCAACCTGCAGCAGCTAGTAAAAACCTACCCCGAGCAGCTCTCGATCAGGACCTCTTTAGTGCAACTGCTTGCGCAAAACACCCAGTACGTGGAGGCACTTTCAGAACTTGACGCTCTCGCCAAATTAGAAGACCTTACTACTAACCACGTCCTGCTTCGCGCTCAAATCGAACAAAGCATGCAGTTACCTGGTGATGCCTTAAAAACTCTTCGCAGAGGCGTGCGTCGATTCGGCGACGACCAAGATCTGCGTCTCAGCTACGCTCGGTTACTAATTCAGAACCAAGATTTTGAGGCGGCTCAAGCCCAATTCAAAATACTAATGGATCAAAGACCTAAGGATTGGGAGACTCTATTTTCCATCGCTTTGCTGGATTTGGAGATGGAAGACTATGCCGAGGCGATCCAGCAATTAAACCGTTTAGTCGCCGAGGATCAACGCCTTGACGAGAGCGAGTATTATTTAGGGTTTAGCTACGAAAAACTGGGAGAATTCACCGAGGCTATTAGGCACTATAAAAATGTGCGAATAGGCACTAATAATTTCTTAGCAGCACAGCAGCAGGCAACACGGTTAGCGATTCAATCAGGTCAGCTGGACGAAGCTCACGAGTGGATTTTAGAAAGGTCACGTGGAAATCCTCGCCTTGAAATAATTCTCACTACCATTGAGTCTGGTGCGCTTATCCAAAACGGCCATACCGACAGGGCGAAAAATCTCTTGGATAGCGCCCTTAATAAGTATCTAAACGATACCGACCTGCTGTTTTCCCGAGTCATGCTGTATGACACTTTACAAGACAGGACAAGTTCAGAAGCAGACTTACGCCAAATCATACTCATGAAACCAGATGACTCACGGGCCCTGAACCATCTCGGTTATATGCTGGCAGACCAGACTGACCGCTATCAAGAAGCCCTTGAATTGCTTGAAAGGGCCATTGCTATTTCACCGGATGATCCGGCGATACTGGACAGTCTCGCTTGGGCCCAATACAAGCTGGGACAGTACGAAGAGTCATTGAGCAATCTTCGCAAAGCATTCGTTAATTTCCCCGATCACGAAGTCGCCTCCCATATTGGCGAGGTGCTCTGGGCTATGGGGCGCCGAGACGAAGCTAGAAAGGTTTGGGCAGACGCTCTAGTTGATCGCCCTGACAGCGAGCTTATTAAAGAGGCAATGGAGCGGCTTGACGCTACTTAATGATTTTGTCGCTTAAGCTTTTACTATTAATAAAAGAAGGGCTCGCTCGATCATTTCTATGAAGCCGACTTTAGCCATTTACTTCACCTTGTTACTTAGCTTGCTTAACGCTTGTAGCAACCTTGCGCCACCCGCAGAGCGCAGCAGCGATTGGGTAAGGCAGCGCACCGCCCTGCAAGAACTTGATTCTTGGCAACTGCGAGGACGAGTCAATGTCCGCTACAACGACGAGTCAGACACACCCAGCATCCAGTGGACGCAGCAGAACATTGAATATCATATAAGGCTGTGGGGAACGTTTAATGTAGGCACTACCGTTGTAGTAGGCCGCCCAGGTTATGTCACTCTCGAGCAAGGCGGTGATGTGCTCACCGCGAGCAGCCCGGAGGACCTTATCCTGCAACAGCTTGGTTACGAGCTACCTGTGTCCTATCTCGAATATTGGATTAAGGGAATACCTGCCCCAGGATCTAGATCTGATCTGCGCTTCAACGAACTCAATCAGTTAATTGCTCTAACTCAAGGTGGCTGGACAGTCAGTTACACTGACCTTCGTCAATATGGCAATCTATCCTTACCGCGCCGGGTAGACGTTACCCGTAATGAGGATGACATACGGTTAAGATTTTTCAGGCTGAATTGGCAATTGGACGGCTCTGAACCCAATGCTTAAAACCCAAATAAAACTCTTTTGTCCTGCCAAACTGAATTTGTTCCTGCACGTTCTAGGGCGCAGAGATGATGGCTACCATGATTTGCAGACTCTATTTTGCCTGCTAGACTTTGGCGATGAGATGACGTTTTCAGCAGCCGGCGATGGCATTTTGACTTTGCATATCGAAAGTTCTTTAGAATTGCCACTGCCGATGGACAACAATTTGGTCATCAAAGCGGCTAAAGCCTTGCGCCACCTCACCAATAAGCCATTACTTGGCGCTGATATTTCATTAGTCAAAAAAATACCGCAAGGTGCAGGCCTTGGCGGCGGCAGCTCCAACGCCGCGTCAACACTTTTGGCACTAAACGCTCTTTGGAATCTAAAGCTCTCCACTGAAGAGCTTTGCGAAATAGGAATCAAGCTTGGTGCGGACGTGCCTGTTTTTCTGCATCGCAAAAGCGCCTGGGGCGAAGGAATAGGTGAGAAATTAGCAGCGGTTGAGCTGGATGAGCGATGGTATCTAGTAATAACACCGCCCTGTCTTGTTTCAACCCAAGAGATTTTTTGTCATCAGCAATTGACACGGAACTCCCCAGCCATCAAAATAGCCGACTTTCTGGCAGGCAGGTCTAGAAATGACTGTGAAGCTATTACCAGAAAGCTTTACCCAGAGGTTGCTAATACTCTGTATTTATTGAATAAATTTGCCAAATCACGGATGACCGGAACAGGTTCCAGCGTCTTTGCAGAATTTAATTCAGAAGTTGACGCGATGGCCACACTTGCTAAACTTCCGAAGCCTTTACAAGTATTTGTAGCAAAAGGTATAAATTCACTGGATGAGAGGCTCGTCGGCGATTAGAATACGCCGCGTCTCAAAGAGTGGATGAAAGACCGAACAGACAAAAAGTTTTCTTGGGGTGTCGCCAAGTGGTAAGGCACTAGGTTTTGATCCTAGCATGCGTTGGTTCGAATCCAGCCACCCCAGCCATTTTTCAGCTTGTCCGACCACCGTTTTTGGCTAGGTTTGGGCTAGGGCAATCATAATAACAAGTAACACCCACCTCTATTGAGCAGGCAGCAGGAATCATTCGTGGCAAATAATTTAATGGTGTTTACTGGCAATGCTAATCCAGACTTAGCGGATAATATTGCCAAAAATATTGGTGTCCCACTTGGATACGCAAGCATTAGTAAGTTCAGCGATGGTGAAGTGTCCGTTGAACTTAATGAGAATGTTCGCGGCAAAGACGTTTTTATTATTCAGCCAACCTGCGCTCCAACCAACGACAGCATCATGGAGCTATTGTTAATGGCCGATGCACTGCATCGGGCTTCAGCAAATCGAATTACCGCGGTAATACCCTATTTTGGCTATGCCAGACAGGATCGTCGAGTGCGCTCGGCGCGCGTAGCAATCAGTGCCAAAGTAGTAGCAGACATGATCAGCGCAGTCGGGGTGAATCGAGTTTTGACGGTTGACCTTCACGCAGAACAGATTCAAGGATTTTTTAGTATCCCGGTTGATAACGTTTACGGATCGCCGGTTTTAATTGACGACATCGAGCGTCAAAAATATAAAGATTTAATCGTCGTTTCGCCAGATGTTGGCGGCGTTGTACGAGCCAGAGCTGTGGCTAAGCAGCTTAATGTAGACTTGGCCATCATTGATAAACGACGTCCGGCAGCCAACGTAGCTCAGGTTATGCACATTATTGGCGATGTTAAAGATCGCTGCTGCTTGATCGTAGATGACATGGTTGATACTGCTGGCACTCTTTGTCAGGCAGCCGACGCACTGAAACAACATGGCGCAAATAAGGTTGTTGCTTACTGCACCCACCCTATTTTGTCAGGACCGGCTATTGGGAATTTAGAAAATTCAACTTTGGACTCTATTGTAGTCACCGATACGATCCCATTAAGTGAAGCAGCGAAGAATTGTAAGAAGGTTCGGCAGCTTACGATGGCTAAACTACTAGCTGAATCGATTCGCCGCGTTAGTAACGAAGAATCCATAAGCGCGATGTTTGATAACACTTAAATCTTTAAGTCTTTTAATCATCCGTTGGATAATACCGGGTCATCAGACATGTCGTTTGAGGACCTTTTTTTAACCCTCTTTTTAGCCGGTCGCAAGCTAGGAAGGGAATGCTCTCAAAACCATTTATCGAGAGTAACAGGAGACAATTATGTCTAACTTAGAATTTGAGCTTGATTGCTCAGTCCGGACTGACCTAGGGAAAGGTGCGAGCCGCCGCCTACGTCGTTTGGAAGGCAATATCCCAGCTGTTATTTATGGCGGAGAAAAAGATCCGATATCTTTAACTATTCCCCATAAGGATATTTACAAGGCTATTCAGAACGAAGCTTTCTTTGCCCACATCATCACCTTGAAAATTGGCAAGAAAAAAGAAAAGGCGGTTATTAAAGCGCTTCAGCGTCACCCGGCTAAGGATTTGGTTCTCCATGCTGACTTTTTACGAGTCAATGAAAAAGAAGCTATTCAAGTGCGTGTTCCTCTTCACTTTATCAATGAAGAGAAGTGTGCTGGCGTTAAGGTCGGCGGCGGTAACATCATGAAGACTCTTAATGAGATAGAAGTAACTTGTTTGCCAAAAGATCTTCCTGAATATATCGAAGTTGACATGCTTAACGTTGAGCTGGGCGCAAACGTCCATCTCTCTGACATCGTCTTACCAGAAGGCGTGACAAGCGTATCTCTCGCTTCACACAACGAAGACAACGACCTTAATGTGGCAGCAGTTCATGCGCCTAAAGGTGCCGCTGACGATGATACCAAAGAGTCTGCTGACGGCGCTGCTGACTCATCAGGCGCTAGCCAAGACTAGCTGTCTTTAGAGGCCAGGTAAAATTTAATGCCAGGCATTTCTTGTAGTCCTATAAAGCTTGTTGTGGGTCTGGGTAATCCAGGCCCACAATATGATTCTAATCGTCACAACGCCGGCGTCATCTTTTTACATCACCTCTGTAAAAGCTATAGCGGTTCCCTGCGTGGCGAATCAAAATTCTTCGGTGAGTTTGGCAGCGTTACTATTGGCAGCCAAGACATCAAGTGTTTGTTTCCTACTACCTTTATGAATGGCTGTGGCAAGTCCGTTGCCGCCGTATGCAAATTTTATAAAATTCTGCCTGAAAATATGCTGGTTGCCTACGATGAAATTGACTTCCCTGTAGGCGTTACTAAATTAAAGGAAGGTGGCGGGCACGGCGGGCACAACGGCGTTCGTGACATTATAAATGCCTTAAGTGGCAACCGCGATTTCTACCGACTACGTATTGGTGTTGGCCACCCGGGCCACAAATCGTTGGTAGCTAATTACGTACTGGGCGACCCTTCTCGGTCAGAAGCTGACTTAATCATGCGTGACATCGAAGATTCGATTCGAGTCATGCCTAAAGCCGTCGCAGGTGAATGGGAAGAAGCCATGCGATTGCTACACACAGATCAATAGGAACTCATCATGGCAGTAAGATGCGGAATAGTTGGATTACCCAACGTCGGCAAGTCGACACTCTTTAACGCGCTAACCAAGGCGGGCATCGCGGCTGAGAATTTTCCATTTTGCACCATCGAGCCAAACTCAGGCATCGTCTCTATACCGGATACTCGCCTCAATAAATTAGCCGAGATTGCTAAACCTGAAAAGACCATACCAACCACAATGGAATTTACCGATATTGCAGGTCTCGTTGCCGGCGCCTCCAAAGGTGAAGGCCTAGGCAATCAGTTCCTGGCCAATATCCGCGAGAACGATGCCATAGCTCACGTTGTGCGCTGTTTTGAAGACAGCAATGTGATCCATGTCGCTGAT
Organism: Glaciecola sp.; assembly: GCA_047628735.1. GTDB lineage: Bacteria > Pseudomonadota > Gammaproteobacteria > Pseudomonadales > Pseudohongiellaceae > UBA9145. The sequence continues at coordinate 4,292 of JBLHVT010000064.1, read as the reverse complement.
AAAATTGATCCCGCGGCGGACATCGAGATCATCAACACTGAGTTAGCCTTGGCAGATTTAGAGTCTGTCGAAAAAGGCATAGCGAAAGTGGCACGCACCGCCAAAAGCGGTGATAAAGAGGCCATGCGTTTAGGGGTTTTGTTTGAAAAGGTCAAAGACCATTTAGATGAAGTAAAGCCGGTGCGCAGCATGGAATTAACTGCCGACGAATGGACTGACCTTTACGGGCTGCATCTACTCACCGCAAAGCCGGTTATGTATATAGCCAACGTCGATGAAGAAGGTTTCGAAAACAATCCACACTTAGATAAAGTCATTGAAATCGCTGAATCCGAAGGCGCTCAAGTTGTCGCTATTTGCAACAAACTGGAAGCTGAAATCGCTGAACTCGAAGACGATGAAAAGGCAGAGTTTCTGCAAGACCTTGGCATGGTTGAGGCAGGTCTTGACAGAGTTATTCGTGCCGGATATGAGCTACTAGGCTTGCAAACTTATTTCACCGCCGGGCCCAAAGAAGTGCGCGCATGGACCGTGAAAATTGGCGCTACCGCACCCAAAGCAGCCGCTGTGATACACACCGATTTTGAAAAGGGTTTCATCCGCGCCGAAGTAGTAGCCTATGACGACTTCGTCGGCAACAATGGCGAAAATGGCGCCAAAGACGCTGGGAAGTGGCGCCTTGAAGGTAAAGAATACATCGTCCAAGACGGCGACGTCATGCATTTTAGATTCAATGTCTAGTGCTACGCCCTAGACATTGAATCGGCTGTACTCATGTCGATTACTGCTGAACCTGCTGTTCAAGATTCGTTAAATAGAAATCTCTAAACAGCGTGTAGCTATCTGCGTCAGGCGGCAACTGGGGCCGATCAAGCAGCCTTGCTCGCATTGAGACCAAAAAGGTGAAAAACATCGAATTTCGAACAGGAACGTTGTTTACGAAGCGTATTGGCTGAGCAATTCTTCCACCACCAAAGTTACCAACGTATTGACTAACCAATCCTCGGCCACTTGACGGCCCTAGCATTGGCAGAACGATATAAGGCCCCTGCGGTAACCCCCACACCCCCAACGTCTGACCGAAGTCTTCCTGATGCCTTGGCAACCCCATTGAGGCCGCAACATCAAAGAGTCCTGCCACCCCTAGGGTAGAATTCACTAAAAAGCGACCAGTGTCGCTGCCGGCCATTTTGACCCGGCCCTGAAGCAACTGATTAATGGCGGTCCAAGGTTCCCCAAGATTAGCAAAAAAATTAGAAACTGAAGTCTGAACGGGTTTCGGTGCAGCTGCCTTATAGACCTGAGCTGCCGGCTTTATTACAGCTATATCTACCCCATTATTAAAAGACGCCATTTTGCGATTGAAGCCCTCATAGGGGTCCACCTCAGATGAGGCACATGCAACTAGCGAAAGACTAACCAAGGCAAATAAGCAGGTTCTAACCCAGGATAAGGAATTCGAAATCTCACTCTTTTCCATTTGTTGTATCTCCTCCATCTTTATTATTCCCTCCGTTTTCGAGGGGAATTTTATCCTTTAGAACGAACTTAATTCTAAAAACACGGGAGCATATACAGATTCCAGTGAATATTGGATTCATTTAATCCGTAGTTTAAGTTCGGTTGTGTGATTTATGAGTTCTAAGCAGGCTTAGACAATTTACAGGTTCAGTAGCCGCTCGCAATAGGAAAGCGGATCTTTACGCCGCCTAAGTGAATTTAAATGCGGGAACACAATACCGAGCAGTTGAGATTATTTCTTACTTGTATTGTTAACCGAGAGTTAAATGAACAACTTAAAGATTAACATCGTTGTTGGCTCTAAGCCCAACATCTGCCCCTTCCGAGTCATTTAGTCCTGCGAGCGCTTGACAATTTCGACGGAAATAGCCAAAATTCGCGCCCTTTCGAGCAATTCGAAAGACATTTACGCAATTCAGTGGCGGTGATTAGCTGCTTGGACTGCGTAAAATCAGGTCCAAAGTCCGATTTGTGGCAATGTAGCTCAGCTGGTTAGAGCACAGCATTCATAATGCTGGGGTCGGTGGTTCAAGTCCACCCATTGCTACCATATTTTAAGGGCTTTAGCGCATACTGAGGGATTCCCGATTCGTTTACGGGTAAGTACCAGGCAAGCAGTTTCTATAAACTACAGCCCTCTAAAGATGACTCTATTCGCTCCTAACTAAATCACTGAGGTTTCTTTGGCTTAAGCTAGGAACTAGCACTCAGAGAATATTAGGGGACAGACCACGTTTAAATATCTATTTGTCTTTGACCAACAGAACCCTCCAAACTGGTAAAACGTGGTCTGTCCCCTATTACCTTACTCCTATTACCTTAGTTATTGTCAGCGAATTTCAGAAAAATCTGACCGAGCACAGGGGTAGCGTATTCAGTAGATTTCAGGTCAGTATTTGCTCACAGGTTATCAGCGGCGGACCAGAGGTCTTTTTCCAGTTGTTTGAGTTGTTCTGTGTTCACTTAGTTGATCCTAATTCTGTTTGCGGGGCATCGGGATTGCGCACAAACAAGTCACACAATGGTGAGTTTATGTAGTAGTTAGTACGCCCTATCTTTTGCTTCTCCAAGAAACCCTTCTGGGCTAATTGATCCAAATATTTGGTTGCTGTTAAACGGGTAACATCGAGATCCTTCATTACGAATTCTATTTTCGTATAGGGGTGACGAAAAATATTATTGAGAAGTTCTTGTCGGTATATTTTAGGTAGCTCAGCGCGCATTCTGTGCTTGGAATCACCTATCAGCCCTTTCATCTGATTGATTAAGAAAATGGTGTGTCTAGCGGTTTGCTCGACTCCCTCGAGTAGAAAAAGCAGCCAGGGCTCCCATTCATTTTCATCTCTAACAGCTTGTAAAAGCTGATAATAGCGAGCTTTATTTCTGATAGTGTGCCGGCTCAAGTATAAAACAGGAAGATCCAACAACCCCTGTGTGATCATGTAGAGAATATTCAGAATTCGCCCTGTTCGACCGTTGCCATCGTAAAAGGGGTGGATGCTTTCGAATTGAAAATGGATGATTGCCATTTTCACCAATGGATCATTGTCTGATAGTCCACTGTCGTTTATATATTCAGTCAAGTTCGCCATGAGCGATTGAATCTGTCCGGGATCCTGAGGAGGTGTATAAACTACTTCACCAGTTTGCTGATTCTTTAGTGTGGTACCAGACTGCCGCCTCAATCCAGCATTGTTCCTCTCAAGGGTCTGCTGTATATCAAGAATGTCTTGTAGTCGAATGAGCCTTGATGCGCGTATGTTCCTGAAAGCCGCCTGCAGTGCCACTGCGTAGTTCTGAACTTCTTTCGCTGCTGGATTAAGGGCATTTGCTTCTAACCCAGCCTTGAACAGCTCATCATGGGTAGTGATAATGTTTTCAATTTCAGATGAATCTTTTGCCTCCTGCATAGTCAGGGTATTGATCAGAATCGCTTCATTGGGGATAGAAGCAGACACGCCTTTAAGCTCAGCCAGATAACGGTGGGCAGATGCAGCCTTCTTGAGGACAGCTCTTGTTTCAAGCGCTGCTTCTTCAGGTAGCGGCAAATTTATAGGCTCAAAAACCATAAATCCAGCATTCCTCTGTATTTACCCGTAAACTCTATGGGTTATTAATATATACGTAATAGCATAAAAGTATACATGTTTGTTATTACATGTATATATTTATGCAGTACTTATACATATATATGCGAATGTGTATAAAATCAAAGGAGTCGGAATACTTTGATCTTCTGATTCATGCTTCCTGAGTCAAAAAGGACTGACTTTCTGTCTCCGCTTTTTGGGTGTGAGGAAGTCATATTAGGGGATAGACCACGTTTAAATATCTATTCGTCTTTGACCAACAGAACCCTCCAAACTGGTAAAACGTGGTCTGTCCCCTATTACCTGAGAAGCGGACTTTCAGGACAGCCGACATTTGACCTTCTAGAGATTCTAGAGATTCTCATTACTGTCGCGAACATCCTGCAAACTAGAAATATTTCAAATAACGTTCGGCATTTTCTGGGCTACATTCCTCAGTTACAAAATCGAGATCGATCCGATAATCCAACTCCACACTCCCAGTGATAGGGGTCGCTATGAATACTGGGTCGGTTAGCTCGAACGTATAAGTTATACTTTTACCGCCTGTATTGAGAGATATTCTTTCAGTTAAACGCTTTTGGGAGCTGGAAGGGAGCCCAGCGCCATTTCCTATTGCATTTGGAGTGAATTGGGTGGTGTCGACTATTAGAGTATCACCTTCCCAGCGGCCCACTGAAT
>JBLHVT010000063.1:0-18103 GCA_047628735.1 Glaciecola sp. | reverse complement strand
AAAAAGGGACAGGTCCTCTTTACCCATTTCGAGACGTTAATGCTTGAGCTAGGGAATTGCCGTTCGTCCACATGTTTTTTTAAAGGTCATTAACACAGCGACGGTGGGCATCCGGTTTTGTCGTCGTCATAAGCGCGACTACGCCGTGTTAAGCAGCTTCTAACTTCTAGCTTTTGGATGATATTGCCATCTTTGTAAAGGCGCGTTTTGGCAATGTCATTTTTTTGGTTTCCAGGCTAGCGTTGCTCTAACAATTCAATAAGCCATATTTCGCTTAAGAGTTTGCTCGCCGAGCTGACATAAACAACGTGATAAATAATGCCCATAATATGATGGTTTTCTGCCTCCAATCTTGGTTTTTCGTATGCGGCTAGATGTGGACGCACTTATTGGGTATTGCCATCCAATTGGGAAGATATTTTTGGGTCGAGCACTGTGCTAACTGGTTGCTAGCTTGGCGCGCTGCGGGCCTCAAGGGCTTTAAGTAAAGTGTCTGGCTCGTCACCTAATATAATCATTTGCCTATGAGCGGGCTTGATGAATTTTTCATCAACGCTGTGATCTAGAAATGAGATTAGCTGATCGTAGTAGCCGTTAGTATTAAGCAGGCCGCAGGGCTTCGCATGAAACCTTAGCTGAGCCCAAGTGAGCACTTCAAATAACTCTTCAAGAGTGCCTAAACCGCCAGGCAGCGCGACAAACCCGTCAGATAATTCGGCCATTTTAGCTTTTCGCTCGTGCATTGAGCCCACTATTATCAATTCACTTAAGTGCAGATGGGAGACTTCTCTGTTCACAAGTTCTTGTGGCATAACGCCTATTACTTTCCCGCCAGCCTCTAACGCGGCGTCTGCTAACTGGCCCATGACGCCGACGCTGGCGCCGCCATAAACAAGGGTAATGTCTTTTGTGGCTAGGATTTTTGCCAGTGAGCGGGCGGCTTCTGCATAGGCAGGATTTCGGCCCATGCTAGCCCCGCAGAAAACGCAGAGTCTTTTCATGATGAGGTTTCTTTTTTAGAGTTGTATGGTGCGTGGAGCAGATTTGAGCAATGTACTATTTGCCGAGCGTTTCTTCATAGTGTTTGATCTTTTTCTTTATCATTTGAAGACTGATTTTGACGTCAGCTAAATGTTCAATAACCGACTGCTCGTGTTTTTTGAGTATGGCCATCCGCTCATGGCCGGTGTGCGATCCTTGCCGATAAAGAGAAATGTAATCCTTAATAGTGCCGATCGACATATCAGTTGAGCGCAGAGCTGAGATAAACTTAACCGCCACCAAATGGTCTTTACTGTAATAGCGTCTTCCAGCACTGTCTCTTGGCACATTAAGAAGTAGTGATTCTTTTTCGTAATAACGTAAGGTGTGCGATGTAAGACCCGTGACTTCAGCCATATTGGCGACTGTGTAGGCGGTCATTAGTGGCTCCAGCGGTGTTAAGGTTTTCGAATAAGCGCTTGACTTAGAGTGTACTCTAACACGCATACTTGTCCGGCGACAACTTGAGTACACTTAACCAAGGGAAAACTTGATCCCATTTAGTTAGCAATTGCTGAGGAATAAACCGGATGAATTTAACAATCAATAACGTGGTTCACGAATTTGCAGTCGATGACGATACCCCCTTACTTTGGGTGCTGCGGGATACGTTAGGCATGACCGGCACCAAGTTTGGCTGTGGGGTCGCTCAGTGCGGCGCTTGCTCAGTTTTAATTGACGGGCAGGTGCAGCGCAGTTGCAGTATTCCTGCTGCGGCAGTGGCTGGAAGAGAAATCAAGACTATCGAAGGCCTTTCTGCGGACAGCTCGCACCCCGTTCAGCAGGCTTGGCTTGCGGAAGATGTTCCTCAATGTGGATACTGCCAGTCAGGTCAGATAATGGCGGCGGTTGCTTTGTTGGACGCTAACCCGAACCCAAGCGATGATGAAATAGATCAGTCGATGACTAATATTTGTCGCTGTGGCAGCTATTCAAGAATCCGTAAAGCCATTCACCGCGTTGCTAACGCGTAATTGAGGAGAAGATTATGATCAATGAATCTAAAAGTCGTCGAAATTTTCTTCGAAGTTCTGCTGTCGCAGTGGGTGGCTTAAGCCTCGGCTTTAGTTTGTCTGGCTGCAGCCCCAGTGCCAATAGCGCGGCGTTAAGCGCGGACCAACAGGGTCTAGCAGCCGACGTTTCCGTGTGGCTGAACATTGATAGCAATGGCTTAATTACTCTACGCGTTCCAAGTGCAGAAATGGGACAGGGCGTTAATACGGCATTGCCCCAACTGATAGCTGAAGAGCTAGATGCAGACTGGAGCAGGGTGAGATCTGAAACGGCGCCCCATACCGCTGACTTTGTAAATCCTTCGACTTTGTCCAGAGGCACCGGCGGCAGCTCTGCTGTTAGACGCTGGTGGCCAACTTTGGCTAAAGCCGGAGCAGCAGCTAAAGAAATGTTAGTTACCGCAGCGGCGCAGCGATGGGATGTGCCGGAAAGTGAATTGAGCACTTCAAACAGTACGGTTATTCACAGTGCCTCTGGCCGTCAGGCCGGTTACGGCGAACTTGCTAGTGCGGCAGGGCGGTTAAGCATTCCTGAAAATCCATTGGTCAAAAATCCTGCCGATTACACGCTCATTGGCAAGCCGCTGAAGCGCCTTGATTCACCGGCCAAAGTAAATGGCTCGGCCACTTACGGAATTGACATTGTTGTGGAAGGTATGAGTTACGCCACGGTTGCAGCGAGCCCTAACTTTGTAGGCGAGCTAATCTCGATGAGCGAGGCTGATGCCCGAGCGGTTAACGGTGTTCAAGATATAATTGAGATGCCAGCGTCTAACTATGTGAACTCAGGTATTCAAAGCATCGTTGCTATGCCGGACACGGTCGCTGTTGTTGCAAATAGCTACTGGCAGGCTAAAAAAGGCTTGGCTGCTTTAAATCCACAGTTTTCTGATGGCGGCGTTAGTACGGTGAATAACGCAAGCTTAACGGCAGATTTTATGGCAGCACTGGACCAAGAAGGCGTGCAGGTTAGAAATGACGGGGATATCTCTGACAGTCTGAGCCGTGCCGAGACGTTATTGGAGGCCGATTATGCTGTTCCCTATTTAGCGCACTTAACAATGGAGCCGATGAACTGCACCGCTCATTACATAAGCGACGATGTGAATGGCGACAGGTTAGAAGTTTGGGCGCCTACGCAGGGCCAGTCTCATGCGGTAAATGTTTTGCGGCAGGCATTTGGCTTGCAAGCAGAGCAAATTACCTTGCATACAACTTTTATGGGCGGCGGCTTTGGTCGCCGTTTCGAGGCAGACTTTGTTGTACAGGCGGCGATGATATCTCGGGCCGCGAAGAAACCTATCAAGATGGTGTGGTCGCGAGAAGAAGATTTGCAGCATGACTACTATCGACCTGCCAGTGCCTCACGTTTTCAGGTTGGTTTAAACGCTGAAGGCCTGCCGGTGGCGTGGAAAAATGTCATGGCTTGCCCGTCGGTAGCCCAACGAAACTTCTCCGCGGCAGTGGTTAATGGAGCTGACCCTTTCTCGGTTGAAGGCGCAGTTAATATTCCCTACTCAATAGCAAACCAACTGGTCACGTTAAAGCAGCACGATACCAATATTCCAGTAGGCAGCTGGCGTTCTGTTGGCAGCAGTCATAATGGTTTTTATGTGGAAAGCATGATGGATGAAGTTGCCGTTGCTGGTAACCATGACCCGTTTGAATTACGGCGCAAGCTGCTTCAGCATGAACCTAGATTCTTAACTGTCTTGGATCAGCTGGAAGAGAAATCTGGCTGGAAGCAAGCGCCAGCGAGAGGTCGTTTTCGTGGCATGGCAATTCATGAAAGTTTTGCCAGTATTGTGGGTGAAGTCGCCGAGATTTCGATCGCTGAAAACGGCGCGATTAAAATCCACAGTATGACCTGCGTGATCGACTGCGGCAAAGTGGTCAACCCTTCTATCATCGAAACCCAGTTAGCCAGTGCCATGATCGATGGCCTGACTGCGGCTCTTCGAGGTGGGATTAAAATTGAAGAAGGCCGGGTGGTACAGTCTAACTTCGACACCTATAAACTTATGCACATGGCCGAGGTTCCTGCCATGGCAATTCATATTGTAGATAACGATGAGGCGCCAGGTGGTATCGGTGAACCAGCAGTGCCGCCAAGCATGCCGGCACTTACCAATGCGATTTTTGCAGCAACTGGTAAACGAGTTCGTTCGCTACCCATTGAGCCATCGCTAGCCTAAATTGACTCAAGTTTAGTTGATCGGCTAACCAAAAAGCAGTAAGGGAAATAAATTTCCTTACTGCTTTTTTTATTTGCCAAATTTTAGTTCGGTAAGAGAGGCCTGCAATTGGTAGCTCAACAAATGAGTCCGAGCAAAACTGTCAGTGATATTCAAACCAATGCCTGAACAGTTTATGCAACTGCTGCCTTGGGATGTGCATATTACAAGTGATACGCCTGACATCGCTGAAAAGGGTTCGCGATTGAGTCCTACGCAGCAGAGCACTGGGTGTGTCGGCCAGCACAGTCCATAGCTTTTTAATGTCGGCGTTGCTTGGGTCGGCATTAATTAGTGAAATTGTATGAAGGATTTTCCATTCAACGCCAATAACTTTTTCCGTGATCGTGATAGGATTTTCTAAATCGAGCTCATCAGGAATATCATGATGAGCATTTGCGTTTAAGTTCAATAACAAGCATGTTAGTAGAAAGAGTAAGCAGTAATTCTTAATATTGAGCCGTTGCAATTTGATAAATTAAGACTGATTGAGGATTTTTACCTGCGACGTGAATGTCGAAAGACTGCATACGCCGATGCTAGCAATATCAAGAGTAGCCCGATAGATAAAGGCAGAATCATGCTTTGCACTACTAAATTAATGGCGAGTACATCTGGCATGCCAGTCTGCCAAAGCACCCACTGCGATCCTATGTTGGTCGCTAGTGAGGGGTGTCCTGTTTCTAAGACTATGATGGCGTCACCATTGTCTGGATTGATGCGGGCGGTACTGTTAATAGCAGGGTCGTTGCCGCCGTCGTGGCCAAACAAAAAATCACCGTTACCAGTAGGCGAATAAAGGATCGTGCCTAAACCCCAGATATCTGCGCCAAAAGTTCTGCCATGGGGTTGGCGCATATCAGTGATGGTAGCCTGCGATAATATGGCGCTGCTTTGGTTTTCTGGAAGCTGAGCCATGACAAATTTAGCAAGATCGGCAGTTGACGTTGAAAAAGCAGTAGCTGCATTGGATGCATATTTATAAGACGCGGCCGGTTCGCCGTCTCGGTCATAGGAGCCAGCGTTGTTTTCGATTTCTCCAATGAAATTGTAACCGGAGCGAGTCATGCCTAAGGGGTCAAAAAAGGTGTTTTGCATATACGCTGCGAAAGTCATGCCCGCGACTTCTTCGACCAGCAGTTCTAAAATTAAATAGCTGCCACCGGAATAAGCGAATTCATCTCCTGGCAGGCTTTGTACTGCAAAATTCACTTCATCGCCGCTTGATGCACGCGCACTGGTCAATGATTCTTCTAAGCTGGGCAGTCGTTCTTCGGGCTTGTAATCACCAAAACCTAGGCCGTCATTTAAACCGGCGGTATGACTAAGTAGTCTGCGAACAGTGACTCGGGAATTGTCGAATTGGCTGGTGGGAAGTTGCCAGCGACTTAAGTGGCGCTCGACTGGATCATCGAGGCTGATTCGGTCGTCCTCGACTAATTTCATTACAGCATTGGCGGCAAACCATTTGCTCATTGAAGCGGTTGAGAAAACGGTGTTCTCGTTCACTGTGTCGTTTAAGTTCGAGTAGAACTCTCCGGTGATCTCAGCATCTTGGATTAACACCATTGCTGTATTGCCTGAGTTTTCGGCTTTGATGATCGCAGTAGCTTTTCTAAAAAATTCAACTGAGTCACCTGGAGCGGCAATTGGGCTCATCCACCACCCATAGAAGGCAGTAACGAAGACGAACACCGCCCAAGTGGCAAACCCTAATAAAGTGCCTGCTATAAGCTTTACGTAGTACATGGTAATCACTCTTGGCACGTTAAGAAAAAGACTAGTCTGCTAGAAATATTTTCACACGGTCTACGAACCCTTCGAGTTGATCGTGATGTACCCAGTGGCCAGCTTTCTCAAAGGCTTCTACTTCTATGGGACAGTTGAAGCTTTTGGTGCGCCCATCGGCAACTGGATCTGAAGCCCAAGACTCTTTGCCTCGCACTAGTAATGTTGGGCAGGTAATTTCGCCGAGCAGTGCTCGCTGCTGCTTAAGTGGCAGGCCGCTAAAGGCAAAGAAACGCACGTAATTATCGAATTTCCAGCTATAGGTGCCGTCTTCATTTTGATTGCTGCCATGAACGGTTAAGTGCCGCGCTTTTGCTTCAGATAAATGAGGGTTTTCTTCCTGCATACGCTGAAACGCATCTTCAAGGGTAGGGTAGCGCCGCGGCAGGCGCCCAGATGCTTTGCGCAGGCCATTCATCCATTCATGAATGCGACCGCTTAATGGCTTGTCTGCGGTTTTTGCAGCCATGGTAGGCGATGGTCCCATGCCCTCGATGGCGACGAGTTTTTTTACTTTCCCCGGATACAATGAAGTGTACTGTAAAGCGATCGAGCCACCCAAAGAATGACCAATGACGGTTACTTCACTCGCGTTTTTTTGATGCAGCAGCTGGGCGATGTCGTAGGCGTAATCCAATTGGGTATAGGTTCCGCCAATCATCCATTCGCTGTCACCATGACCGCGCAGGTCTGGGGCAATGATGTGGTAGTCGTCACTAAAACGCTCGGCTACCCAATCCCAATTTCGACAATGATCACGGCCACCGTGAATTAATAGCATCAAGGGTGCATCTGGGTTGCCCCATTCTACATAGTGCAGCCTAAGCCGCTGAGAAAAGTAATTGTGTGAGGTAGGGCCGGTTATCAAGGGTTTTTGCATAGGGGGCTGTTGTCTCAAATCAGATTTATCTTCATTTCGGTAGGTTAATTGGGGTTAGGACAAAAATACAGCAGTTTTCAGCTTAAACTCGGCTTTGTGCAGCGTTTGGTTAGCCATGCTTATGGTCTCTATAAGGTTTAACGACTCTGATTTACGTTTGCCGGTGGAGTAGATAATGGCTGGGCAGTTTTGATTCGAGCTCTAAGGCGGTCATTTGAAAACTGCTCCTGTGGCGCTCGGCTGGAGCATCTTGCGCAAAAAAAACAGCTTTGAATTAGAAAATTTTCAATCTTTAGCTGTGAGTGGCCTTGCTCGCTTTTCCATCGGAACTATTGAACCAAAATAGAAATGCCCGTCAAGCGGGGGCCGGTTAAGCTTTAGTGAATGCTGAACTACTTTAGAGCGACTCGCAACTCAATTGGAGGCCACCACTAAATTAGTTATGGGATTTGTTGTTACTCTGGCGCTATTTAACCTTTTTGCTTGCCGCGACCCATAGCCAGCTAGCACTGGATTCTGGTCCGGACCATTTCGACATTTTTTGCAGTCGCAGTCCGGCTTTGTTTAACAAATCAGCTGTTTGGGCCTCGCTGTAACCGATAGCCCATTCGGTATCGCGCGCTCCATCGTTTTTGTCTTCATTGATATTGGACACTAAATTAAAAACAACCACTCCATTATCGCTAAGCGCTGTTTGTATTTTTTGCAATAAACCAAGAGTGTACTCTCGAGGGATATGTTGAAACACAGTAAAAACATACGCCATGTCGATCGAACCGGGGAGAACTTCTGAAGGTAAAGAGTCGGCTTCGTTGACATAGAATTTTGCGTTGCCAATGTCCTTACATAAACCCTTAGCTTTGCTGATCACGTCGGAGGAGATGTCAGTTCCAATTACTTGCTCATACTGCTCGCTAAGCCATCTAACTGATCGGCCAAAGCCGCAGCCAACATCCAAAGCCACGCCGGTCTGGGGTAGGTCAAATACTTTGGGTAGCCATTTAGATTCTGTGCGTTTAGCGCTGCGCTCTAATGCTTCAGAGTAAGGTATAGGTATATAAATATCTGATGCTGAAAAATCAAGAGAGATGATGATTTGATCCATCGCGCGGTCTTCATCGCTAAGCGCTTTTCCGAAGTAGTCCTCGTAGTGTGGGTGAGTTGAAAAATAACCATCGTTTTGCATGGTCTCCCACATATCTTTAAATTCTTTCTTATCCATATTGTTGAGTGTCTCTGGAGAGAATCTTATGATTCAGGGTTAGCGGCGGGACCGAGTATAATTACAACACTTCTGCCATTTATCGACAAGAGCTTGCTGGTTTTGTGGGCTAAGAGGCTGGCTGACTTTTTTGGGCCGCTAGCTATAACTATAAGTATAGATATAAGTATCGATATAGGTGTCAATATAAGTTGATGGCACTTTTCGCTTTCTAAGAGGGTGTTGATTTTCGGTCGTCATTGGGTGCGTGTAGCTGCGCATTTCGCCGAATTTGCGTGTGGCTGAAACTATAACTATAACTATAACTATAACGAGAAAAAAAACTCAAGCTGCTTAGTTGGGATTAGGTTGTAAGGTCTTTAAATACGGTTCACTAAAGTGTTGGGGAAAGCTGGATGCTAAAGCCTAGTGGTGCGGCAAGTTATAAAAGCTGCGTAGGCAGTCCTAGCACAACGGTAGTCAATTAGCTTATATCTAATTGCTTTTTTCTGTCTTTTTCTTTATTCCCCATTTACTATGTTTGAGTACCTTGTTAAGAAAAACCTAATTTACTCTAGTGAATGCCCAAAAGAGAAGAGGGTCTTATGAATAGCAAACTAATTTTAAGAACATTCGGTACGATAGGCATCGCCTTACTTGCATCTCACGTGGTTTCTCAGGAATCAGTACAGCTAGATTACGACTATTTTAAGAACGAGGTGCAGCCGGTGTTTCTTGCCAAGCGCGAAGGTAGGGTTCGTTGTATTCAATGTCATACTCGTTCCAGCAACTTTCGATTACAAGCATTAGAAGAACATAAGCTGTTCTTTACAGAACAGCAGTCGCGTATGAACTTTGAGTCTGCTAGTCAGTTTGTCTTGCCAGGGGCAGATCCGCTCAGTAGTCGTTTCTTAACCCACCCTTTAGCGACGGAGGCCGGTGGTGACCCTTTTCACGGGGGCGGTAAGCACTTTGCTAGTCAATTTGATCCGGAGTGGCGAATTATGGCTGATTGGGTGGCCGGCGCTAAAGCTCGCCGCGAACCTTCTTCAGTGCAAGTTCGAATTATCCAAACCAATGCCGCTTCAGATACAGCCACGGTTATCGACCCAGTTAACAATAGCGTTATTGGTAAGATAACCGATATAGAGATACCGCACGGCATTGTCGGCGCGCCAGATGGGTCTCAGCTTTACGTTACAAACGAGGCTAAGCATAGCCTAGATATTGTTGATTCTCGGACCCTGCGGGTTAAGAGGCGTATTTCTCTGAGCGGCAGACCTAACAATGTTGCCGTTACTAGAGACGGCAGCAGAGTCTACGTTGCCATCATGGAAATGCCTGGGACCATAGATGTGATCGATGTAGCGTCTATGCAAAAGATCAAAAGCATCCCAGTTGAGGGGGCTATTCACAATGTGTATGTAACCCCGGACAGTAAATACGCCGTAGGTGGCTCTATTCAAACAAGCACAATCAATGTGATTGATATTGCGAGTAACGAATTGGCGTGGACCTTGAAAATGAGCTCAGGTATTCGGCCAATGATGTTTAATGCTAATCCAGATGGTTCGACCAAAAATATCTTTGTTCAACTTTCAGGTTTTCATGGCTTTGCTGTAGTGGACTTTGCCTCTCGCAAAGAAGTGAGCCGAATTGAACATCCACCCGCGCCAGGCCAGGAAGCTCATTACGATGGCTTACAAGGAGCGCCAGCTCACGGTCTGGGTGTGTCTCCAGACGGAAAAACGCTATGGTCCACCAGCAAAGTGTACAGCACGGTGTATATCCACTCGCTGCCAGATTTGACTGAAATAGGGCAGGTATATGTGGGGCAACATCCGGAGTGGGTTACCTTTACCCCTGATGGAAAAACAGCTTATATCGGAGCCGCTGGGGATAATGTGACTTACGCTGTAGATGTGGCTACCATGAAAACTGTTGCTAAAATACCAGTCGGGCAAGTGCCTAAGCGCTTAGCCAGTGTTTATATGGCGGTAGATTAATCCGTCGCTGCGGTTTGGCGAACTCGTGATTCATTTGTTGGCCATTCCTTATATTGGGGAAGCGAATCCGTAATATTGTGCCAAGTAGCTTTTGAAGCTACGAAGATGTGCGCTTGTGCTTGCTGCTGCAGGTCACCTGTGAGCGGGCCTAAAGCAACCCCTAAAACGTTAGGTCTGTCTTCGTAGGTGGTGATTAAAGGCGAACCGCAATTCTTACAAAAATACTTAGTGGCATTTGGTGATGATTTAAAGCGGCTCAAGTTTTCCTCTGAACTTAGCCAAGTAAATTGATTTTCATTTATTGAGGCCCTAGTTCGATAAGCCGCGCCATGCCATCTGCGACACTTAGAGCAGTGGCAATTGAATATTGGGCCTAAATCTCCTTCAATTTGATATTTAACAAGTTCACACAGGCATGTCCCTTTAAGTATTTTCATGGCTTTTACCTATGCGTCTTCATGGCTTTTACCTATGCAGAGCTGTTGTAAAGATTCAAGGTTGCAGGGTTACAGCAACACAGGTTATCCAATACACGATTACCACTACAGCTCAAACGGCTGAAATAGTCCCGGTTTCGACATGGCGCGGATTTCTAAACAGCCTTAATAGACGACCAATTAAAGCCTTTGGGAAAAAATGTACAATAAAATAGTTCTAATTATATTGCCAATCTTCCTGCCGCCTATTGCCGTGTTTTGAAGCAAGCGGGTAGGACAAGATCTAATTATCAATATTATTTTATGCAAGTTGTTCAACACCTTAGGAAGTGACCACGCGGTCTGGCTAGTCACTAAGTAATGGCGCAGTGGCAAGTTGCCGCCAGCAGGTTCTGTCTCGAAAAGTGTGCGGGTTTAAAGCAGATTGGAGAAGGTAGGGAGAAAAACAAGCCGGTGTTTATAGTAAGTGGAAAAAGAAAATAATCTAACCGGTCAATTACCGAGAGACTGCAAGGGTCTTTCAGCTTTTAAATAATGTGGCCGACCCAGCGGCCTGCCAGCATAATCCCGGACCATATAAACAGAGACAGGCTGCCGATAATTTTTATTTGCATTGGAGTGGATGACGCGCTGTCCCACTGCTGTATGTTCTTAAATACACGCTGATGGAAATACAGCATATTGATGCCAGCAAGAGCAAGAAGGCCCATCTTCCACTGAAAAGCTGGGTTCACCACATGGGAGGCTGCGCGGGTGATAAACATGCCAAGTCCGGTGATGGTTGCAAGAATAAAAGCGGCCCATGACCAGGGCACTAATTCTTTGGATAGGGTGGTAATTGGGTAGCGCGTGGCGGCTAGCCCCAGCAGTCTTAAATCGACGAATAAAATGGAGCCAACAACCATAGCCGCGGCTATAACATGAATGGATTCTAAAAAAGGAAACCAAGAGGTGCCGCCAATCTCCCAGCTGATAGGCCAGTTTTCGATATCTATCCAAAATGGATCTCTGAGAAAACTACTTATCATGGTGGTGGTTTCCGAGCTGCATAGATACTCAAGTTAATCATTGTTAAGCTGGATAGTAGAGATATTCAACATAGGCAATCCAGCGTCCTGCCATTGCAACCATAATCCAGCAGGCGAGTGAGAGCAGTGCGATAGCCCTAGCGCTCCAAAGATGCTTTGCATCCCTTTCCCAAAAACCAGGCTGCCTTTTTTGTATCCAATAAAAAACTAGAGTAAGTACGACAGCCGGAATGAGGAAGGAAACTTTCCAGCCGAAGACAGGATTGCTGAAATAGCGGTAGGGACGGGCAAACAAAAAAAATGCGCCAGAAATAAAATTGCTGACCAATGCCCACCACACCCAGGGTATAACCCGGTTTGTCATTTCGGTTAGCTCTTGTGAGCGAACCGCTATTCCTAAAACTCTTAGGTTCAGCATGACGATGGTTCCCATTAACACGGCTATACCAAGAATGTGCACAGTTTGAATAATCGGTGGAAATCCAGGTACTGTGCGCAGGGTCCATAATGCAGCGCTCTGTAATAAAGAACCTTCTAGTAAACCGGCGATATTGGTGAAAAAGTCAGGCATTATTTTTGGTCTTGGCCTATTTTTTTATTCTTCTTATTTGATCTTAAGTTTGACGCCGCTACAGATATTTATCTGTAACCGCACCCTCTGAAGCTGATGCGGCTGCCGCTGCAAATTTTGCTAATACGCCCCTAGTGTAACGAGCCGCTGGTTTCTTCCACTTACTCATACGTTCAGCTATCTGCGCATCACTCAAATCCAAATGGAGCGTATTATTTTCGGCGTCAATTGAAATTCTATCACCGGTCCTAATAATGGCAATAGGGCCGCCTTCACTTGCCTCCGGAGTCACGTGGCCCACAACAAAGCCGTGAGAGCCTCCAGAAAATCGACCATCAGTAATGAGGGCTATGTCCTCGCCCATGCCTTTGCCCATAATGGCGGAAGTGGGACTTAACATTTCGCGCATGCCAGGACCGCCTCTTGGCCCTTCGTAGCGGATAATAATCACATCTCCTTTAACTACTGTTCCATCAAGAACACCCTTCAGGCATTCTTCTTCTGACTCAAAAACACGGGCATTACCATTAAAGCTAAGACCTTCCTTGCCAGTGATTTTCGCAACAGCACCACCGGGTGCCAAATTACCTTTTAATATAACTAGGTGACTGTCTTTCTTTATGGGGTTGTCCAGCGGGCGGATAATATCTTGGCCAGCGGGGTAGGGCTCTACATTAGCCAAATTTTCCGCTAGTGTTTTTCCTGTCACAGTCATGCAGCTGCCATCCAACATGCCCGCCTCTAACATGGTCTTCATTAACGGTTGAATTCCGCCAATTTTAATCAGCTCAGACATTAAGTATTTGCCGCTAGGCTTTAGGTCGGCAAGCATGGGAGTCTTTTTGCCAATTGTGGTGAAATCATCTAACTGTAGTTCCACGCCGATTGTATGTGCCATCGCTAATAGATGAAGAACCGCATTGGTTGATCCGCCGAGAGCAATCACGACTTTAATCGCATTTTCAAAAGAGGCTCGTGTCATGATGTCAGACGGCTTGATGTCTTTTTCAAGCAAATTTATGATGGCAGCGCCAGCGTTCAGGCAATCGTCAACTTTATCACTCGAAATAGCGTCTTGGGCCGAGCTATTAGGCAAGCTCATACCCATAGCTTCAATAGCTGAAGCCATTGTGTTGGCGGTATACATCCCGCCGCAGGATCCAGGCCCTGGGATGGCGGTTTCCTCTATGTTTTTCAATTCAATGTCGGAAACTATACCCGCGGCTCGGCCGCCTACGGCTTCAAAAACAGAGATTATATTGGTGTGGTTAGGGCCCGGTTGAATGGTGCCGCCGTAGATAAATATCGAAGGTCGGTTAAGACGGGCCATGCCCATAATCAGCCCGGGCATATTTTTGTCACAACCGCCAATGGCAATTATGCCGTCGTGTCCCATACACCCTGAAACCGTTTCCACGCTATCGGCAATGACTTCTCGAGAAACTAGAGAGTACTTCATACCCTCGGTACCCATCGAAATGCCGTCAGATATTGTGATGCAGTTGTAAATCACACCTTTTCCGCCCGCGGCGTCGGTACCTTTGTTGACTTCTTCGGCTAGTGTGTTGATGTGCATATTGCAAGGGGTGACCATGCTCCAGGTCGAGGCAATACCTATCTGTGGCTTCTTGAAGTCATCGTCGTCAAAACCGACCGCTCTAAGCATCGATCGACTAGGCGCTTGTTCAAAACCATCAACGACTATTTTTGAAAACTTCCGTAGGTCTTTGTCTGACATTATTTTTCCACTTCTTGTTAGTAATTAATTGCGCACTGGCGTGTGCTCAAAGCTAATCATAGCAAATCGCAGTACGTATTCGGAATAATATTAAAATAATTAACTATACACTAGGTAGTGACACGCCGCATTGCCATTGGCTTAGAGTATGGTATCGGTTAATTTGCGATAGCGCCGATCCGTCTGTAAGTGAGGGGTTGGTGCTGTCATGATTTAAGAATACGGCTGGGCCTGCTTGCTACTTTTCTTGCTACCTAGCTTCCCACGCAGCCGCTCTAGATTCATAGATTTCACAGCTTGGTAAAATCGTTGCTTGGTCCAACGGTCCCACCAGTGTTCGCCGAGTCGCTGTGACGGATAAGTTGGTGTTGCCCTTGTTTCTATTTGTCACAAGCTAGCGTGTTTGGCAGCTTCGTTTTAGGGGAGAAGAGGGAGGAGGAGTGAGAAAGGGCGCGCTGTTTCCCATGAAAAAGCAGAGGCAAGATTGTTGGGCACTGAGATGCCCCAACCGCTTAGCCAACGGTAGTGAACAGATGAAGCTTGGCCGACTTTTCGGTAATCAAAGAGCGCTCAAGGCCGGTTAAGCTCAGTTTGCTCAGATGTATGGTAATTAAAGCTTCTCAGCGGTTGGCTACTTAAGTATTTTGCTGCTGGTTTTTGCGTCGAAAAGTAATTAAATGATGGGGTCCGAAAACGGCCAGTAAATCTATTAAATGAGAGTATGATGGACATTACTGAGCAGTACAGCAGTTGTCATGTAAAATAGAGATTGCACGATGTTACTGAATCCTGATGAATATGAAGACGCCCGCCAGAGCCGCGACGCTCGGTTTGACGGGCGTTTTTTTGTTGGGGTTTTGACAACCGGAATTTACTGCCGGCCAGTGTGTCCGGTTAAAATACCAATGAAGAAAAACGTCCAGCTTTATCCTTCAGCTGCGGCAGCATCTGCTGCCGGATTTAGGCCCTGTTTACGCTGTCGTCCAGAATCCTCGCCAGGAACCCCCGCGTGGAGCGGCTCATCCTGGAAAGTCTCGCGTGCTCTGCAACTTATTGATCAAGGCTACTTAGATGATGGCTCTGTGGAAGGCCTTGCCAACGAAATCGATGTGGGTTCACGGCAACTAGGGCGTTTGTTTCAAGATCATATAGGGGCGTCACCTATTGAGGTCGCACAAACTCGACGCTTGCACTTCGCGAAAAAGTTAATAGACGAGACTAATTTACCCTTAGCAGAAATCTGCTTCGCCTCAGGGTTTGGCAGTGTGAGAAGATTCAACGCCGTTTTTGTAAAGACTTATGACAGAACCCCTAAAGAATTAAGGCAGCGTAAAAAAGGCCAAATTAGCAAGGGCTCGAAGGCGATTGAGATGACCCTGTCGTTTCGACCGCCCTTTGCCTGGAAAAAATTATTAGCATTTCTCGCCTATCGACATATTCCAGGGGTCGAGCATGTTACAGATAATTCGTATGCTAGGACAATAAGCTTAGAGGGTGTCACCGGTGATTTTCGAGTTGAGTTTAGTGACGCGTCTACTCAATTAAAAGTACAGATAAATTTTCCTGAGTCCCGCCAGCTATATCATATTATCGATCGAATACGGACGGTGTTTGATTTGCGCGCGGACAGTGAGAAAATAGAAAGATTTTTCGCCAGAGACAAAATTTTAGGACCAATAGTTAAAAAAAACGGCGGTCTGCGAGTGCCAGGCTGCTGGAATGGATTTGAGGTTGCGGTACGGGCGGTGCTTGGACAGCAAGTCACTGTTAAAGCAGCAACAACTTTAGTCGGGCGAATCGCGAACAGCTATGGGCAGCAGTACAGCTGTGATAATCCGAACCTGAACCGTGTTTTTCCTAGCCCAGAGGCATTGCTTAACTGTGATCTAAATAATATGGGAATAGTTGGCCAGCGTATTGACGCGATCAAACAGATTGCAGAAATGGTCGAGCACAATGATTTGATTATCGACTGCACGACGAAAACGGACAGTTTTGTCGAGAAAATTTGTTCGATTAAAGGGATAGGTGAATGGACCGCTTATTACATTGCGATGAGGGCCTTAAGCGATCCTGACGCGTTTCCCTATTCTGATTTGATCCTGCGCCGAGCGGCGACGAGGCCTGGGAATACTTTGACATCCAAACAACTGCTGCAATTAAGCGAGGGCTGGAGGCCATGGCGAGCCTATTCGGTAATATTTCTATGGGCCCACTATGGAGCTGTTCATAAGCCGGTTATGGAAAAGGTGAAAACAGCAAAGCAGGCGCAAACGAGAGCCGCAAAGAAATTAGCTAACTTGGGAAGAGATCTAATTCCCACTTAAAGATATTCGATCAAATTAAATACTTCATTGGGAAGTCATCGTATGAAAACCTTTTACACTTATCATGATACCCCTATTGGTTCATTGCTCTTGGCCGGACAAAGCGATGTGCTTTCATTGCTTGGGTTTGCACAAGGCAAAATGAAACGCAGGCACGAGTCAGGCTGGCAGCGAGACGACGAGCCGTTTCGCGATGCCATGGATCAGCTAAACCAATACTTTACTGGCGAGCTCGATACGTTTGATTTGCGCTTGGCGCCAGCAGGTACAGAATTTCAGAGAACTGTATGGCAAGCCCTGCTGGAAATTCCTTACGGAGAAACATGGAGCTATGGTCAATTGGCCAAGCACATTGATCGCCCTAAGGCATCTAGGGCGGTAGGGGCGGCCAATGGCGTGAACCCAATACCCATTATCATTCCTTGTCATCGAGTGATTGGCAGCTCTGGCAAGCTAACAGGCTTCGGTGGTGGATTAGAAACAAAAGAGTATTTATTGGGCCTGGAATCGCAGCGCATGGCACCCGGTCTGTTTAGCTAGGGACTAGTTGATAAGAGCAAAGTGCCAATTGTGAATGAGCTAAGGAGCTTACAGTAGAATCAATTAAATGCAGCTCTGCAGTCCTCGCAGCTTGAGATAAGGAACTCTCAGGTCGCTTAGCTGTCATAAAATGTGCCCGCGAAAAGTAAATAAAGGCCTGCCGAGCGAGGTCGAACGACAAATCACTTCGGTTTGTTTTCCAATTAAAAGCGTTAATTATTAGCTCTAATTCTTATGGATATTGAACTATTTGAATTTGAGTCTCACCAAGAGAACTCTGCAGATTATGGAAAATTGCTTCCTGCTATACTGGTGAGCTTGCTTTTTCATGGGGTGCTAGCGGTTATCTTTTTTAATGGTCAGACAGGTTGGCAAGTAGGTCGGCAACTAGGTCGGCAAGTAGGCGAGCAACCACCTGCCAAGCCCAAAGCTTTGTCAGTGCGTATATTTGTACAAAACCCTCAAAAACGACAGGTTCCTGAGCCTGAATTGCTTTTTGATGAGGAAGCGATTCCAAAATTGGCTGTCGCCGAAGATACTTCGAGTGCAGAATTACTGGCACAAGCAAGTAGTCTTGCCAGAGAGCTTGATATTGATAAGAAGCCTCCAAATAATGATCTGGCCGAATCTCAGCCTGTTGAAGCAGATGTAAGCGCTGATGGTACCGCTATATCAGTGTTGCCCAGCAATGGATCTTCAGATGTCAGCTTGCCGCCGGTATTAATGATTCAAGAGTCCCTGCAATATCTTGACGCTCAGAGGCGAACCAGGTTTTATTCTCATCGTTGTAACCGGTTAGAGAAGGAGGCTGGTATCAGAGATTGTGAGTCGCCGCGGCAGCGTGAACTGCTAGCCGCTAATTATCAACATAGTGAGCGAATTTCGACATACCGTGCGCTCAATCCCATCAGGCAACTCTCCAGAGCTGAGCGTTCTTTGAACGTCGTGTCGACTCAATCTGAGGCGCTAGCTGGGAGGCTAAGTGATCTGAGCATACCTGAGTGGTTTAGCGATTATATCTTTGAAGAGCTTGAGGCAGGCATCACACACAATGCCAATCCGGGCAACAGGGCTGTTGATCACATGCTTAATTTCACTGACAAAAGCGCGGCAGGCGCAATTGCTCGAGATTTGCTTAGTGACCCATGGGTAGAAAAGAAAACCAAACAGCGCCTACAGAAAAAAGTTCACCTGCGCAATTAGCTTCTAATATTGATCGGGTAAGCTTTACAAAAAAGGGGACTTCTAAAAATCTCGCCTATATACTCCCACCTCGATAATTTCCGCAGCTAGGTAAAA
>JBLHVT010000062.1:0-18266 GCA_047628735.1 Glaciecola sp. | reverse complement strand
AGGCACAAGGCATAGAGCATGTAGCAGTGGTTCGGTTATTCGTTTCAAGAGAAAGCTGACGGCACAGGACAGCGCAAATACTTGGCATCGAAAGTGGCCGCCTATTAAGCCACCCACTAAGCCCTCTGGGCATTCTGTGACGGACCGCACAGCCATGCGATGGGGTTCTGGAAGACTGATTCTGATCTTAGATTTCATTTAAGTGGAGAAGGTTCATCACAGGCACAAAAAATGGATCAAGTTCTGCTTAGTCGAGTTCGCGCTCTGAGTTCTCACCTTTCATCTGAGATGGTTGTACTAATTGCACACGGTCCCGCTGATGATGAAGAGAGAACACGGTGGATTTCAGAGATTAGCAAGCGTACCAAATTAATTAAGTAAGTAATGAGCGTGGGCGATGTACAGGGTTTTTTCTACGCGAAGATTGGGAGGAAAAAAGAGAGGGTGCGCAAGAGCTGACCCGCAATTATGTGTGCGAGGCGAGTGCGAACTCACTTACGCCAATTCTCCTGCCGTTCAGAGTATATGGCTTTGAGCCATACGCTCGCGTACTTGCCGGTCTAGATTATAAGGCTGATCAGAAGGGTTGGATTCCTCGTCCAAATGTTGCAGTTTAGATACAAAACCAAGCCGAGAGACTGAGAGCGCAGGCCCTAGCGGATTAGGTTTATAGGGGCGGGAGTCGAAAAAGTTTTACACCAACAATGGTCAAACTATTCTATGGTCTTGGATAACGTTATTGCAAAAAAGCGTCTGTACCTACTGCGAGCAATAGTCTAGTTTTCAAAAATTCACGGACGGGAGTATACTAATCAGCAAGACGCATCTTCTTAGCGCATAAAGCGAAAAAGACATGAGCAGTTAGCATTTAAAGAATGACATCAAGGTTGGCGTAACTGCGGTAGCGGGGCTGGCTAGATATCTAACTATTAGAGTGTTAATTATGTCTACTATCATTTGCCGTCACCTAACTTTTGGGTACGACAGCTCCGACCACAATGTGTTTTCAGATCTCAATCTAACAATTGATACCACTTGGCGAACCTGCGTGGCTGGTAGAAATGGTCGCGGTAAGACCACTTTGCTCAAGCTACTCAACGGCCAGCTTTCACCACACAAAGGGTCCGTAGAATATACGGGCTCAACTCACTATTTCCCAATGCCGGTTGCTGATACATCGTTGCCTGCCTTTGCGGTCGCCAAAATGGCAGTTGGTCCTTACGCTCAATTAGAGCAGGAGATGAAGCGGTTGCTGAGCTTTGGTGACGAGAATTCATTGAGCCGTTACATAAAAGTACAGGATAAGTATGCGCTGATCGGCGGTTATGAAGTTGATGCAAAGCTCTCCCAAGAGCTTGCTAGTTTAGGTATCAATAAAGATAAATCTGATCAGTCATACAACAGCATGAGCTCAGGCGAGCAAACACGCTGCATGCTTGCTGCGCTGTTCATACAAAAAGATGGCTTTGCTCTTATTGATGAACCTACCAATCATTTGGATCAAGCAGGGCGGCAGCAGGTCGCGAACTACTTGAGATCAAAAAAAGGGTTCCTCCTTGTTTCTCACGACCGGGCATTCTTGGATTCTTGTGCTGACCATGTTGTGGCACTAAATGCAGATAATGTTCAGGTTCAAAAATCTTCATTTAGTCGTTGGCGAGGACAGTTTCAGCTGGGTTTGTCGAAACAAGAGTCGCAAAACGCGGAGTTAAAAAAAGAGATCAACAGTCTTGCCGAATCAGCTGGCCAGCGCCGTTCGGGCGCGGCGTTGCGCGAAGGCAAAAAATCCGGCGCTTTAGATAAAGGGTTTGAGGGTGCTAGAGCTGCTAGACAAATGAAGAGGGCATTGAGTATAGAGGCGCGCGTAGATCAAAAAATAGAATCAAGAAAAGCCGCACAGCACAATATTGAAAAACAGTATCAGGTAAAGATAAATCAGCCTGCGGCTAAAGGTCTTATACTCACTGTTAACAATCTTGTTATTAAAAGGGGGAAGCCCTTGTTCGACCCCGTTAGCTTTAGTCTCACGTGCGGCGCAAGGCTAGCTATTAAAGGGCGTAACGGGAGCGGGAAAACGAGTCTGCTGGACTTGCTAAATGGCAGCGCCATCGCACACACCGGTTCGGTTTCTTTTGGCAAGGGTTTCAGAGTCAGCCGTTCGTACCAGCAGCCGCTGTGGCAATCTGGCAGCCTGCAACAACTTGTAGATCAGGCAAATTTCGATAAGGCCCGATTTCGAACTATTATGGCGACACTCGGGGTGAGGGGAGATTTTTTTGAGCAGCCGATTGAAAATTTGTCTTTAGGCCAGATTAAGAAAATAGATATTGCGAGGACGTTGATTACACCGTCAGATCTTATTTTATGGGATGAACCACTGAACTACATGGATATTGAAACCAGAGAGCAGATTGAGGCGTCGATACTGAGAAACAAACCCACCATGGTATTTGTCGAGCACGATGAGTCATTCGTCAACAAAATAGCAACAGATATTTTAGAGCTCGCGCCAGGTTAGGTTTTTCTATTGTTTTAGCTTTTCAGAAAACCTGCGAGCCCACCGTAGATTGGCGGCTAATGAAGCTGTATGTGGCGTATGTTAAACTCTTCTTTTAAATAACAAACAAAGTAACTGGACCTCAATATGGGCGATGTGATTGTGCTTGGCGGGGGCGCGGCAGGTTTAATGTGTGCCCTGACTGCTGCTAGGCGTGGCCGTCAAGTATTGGTACTTGAAAAAGCAAACAAGATAGGTAAGAAAATACTGATGTCCGGCGGCGGGCGCTGTAACTTCACTAACCTTGACGTTGAGCCTGAAAACTTTCTGTCCGGTAACCCACATTTTTGCAAATCTGCACTCAAACTCTACACACAGTGGGACTTTATTAAGCTGGTTGAGCAACATGGCATCGATTACGAAGAGCGTAAGCACCAGCAGCTGTTCTGCAAGGACTCCGCTAAACAGATTTTAGAAATGCTGCGCAGTGAATGTGAGCAAGCGGGCGTAAGAATTTGGACTCACTGCGAGATCAACAATATAACGGCTCTGCAACTCGCAGGAGAGACTCACAAAGAGGACACAGAGGCAGCACAGCACGATCGCTATCAGCTTGAGCTTTCTCGAGGTAAAGGAGATGCGATTGTTAACCACAGTTTCTGCGTTGAATCGTTGGTCGTTGCCACCGGCGCGCTTTCAATTCCAAGTTTGGGTGGCAGTGACATGGGCTATGACATTGCTAAGCAGTTCTCCTTAAAACTTACCGAACGTTGTGCAGGGCTGGTGCCTTTTATGTTCAGCGATAGCTTCAAATCCGTCTGCGAGCGCCTTTCCGGTTTATCTGTAGAAGTAGAAGTCAGCTGCAACGGGCAAAGTTTCAGTGAAAGCCTGTTATTTACCCACCGTGGAATCAGCGGCCCGGCGATACTACAAATCTCAAGCTATTGGCGGCCCGGCGAGTCGATATCACTGAATCTGTTGCCTGACATAGTAGCTGAACAATGGCTCTGCAAAGCGAAACATGCGAAGGGTAAGAGTCTGCTAAAAACCGTCTTGCAGCAGAAACTGGGCAAGGCTTTGGTGGCGGAGCTACAGAACCTGTACTGGCCTAATCAGGCCGAAAAAATATTGGCTGAATTCACCGATCAGCAGCTTAAAGATATTGGCAGGCAGCTCAACCGGTGGCAACTGAAACCATCGGCCACTGAAGGCTACCGCACGGCAGAGGTGACTCTGGGCGGTGTTGATACCGACGGCATCAGCTCTAAAACGATGGAAACCAAGCATCAGCCAGGACTGTTCTTTATCGGTGAAGTGCTCGATGTTAGCGGTCATCTTGGTGGTTTCAATTTCCAGTGGGCTTGGTCTTCAGGTACCGCTGCTGGGTTATATGTATAACACTAGTGGCTGGGATCAATGACTTAGAGCCGTCAAGCGGTTATGCTCAGTGCGTTTAGGTCTCGCCTTAAATCATGCGAGATTTAGTTTTAAAGAACAAAAGGTTGTCAATAAAAAAAAGGGGACACTGACACGTTAATCAGATAATGGATGTCGATTCAATAATTAACGTATTGGTGTGCAAAAGCACGTTAAGAGGCGGAAATTATGAAATATTTTTACTGGGGTTTAGGGATTTTGATTGGAATACCAGTCCTACTCATTGCCATCCCTATAATCGCGTCAGAGCTCGGAGGTGAAGTAGTGACTTTGGAGAGAGCTGAAGAAGAAGGTGAGGCTAGTCGAATTCGAATTTGGATTGTTGATAACGATGGCGCTTCCTGGATAGAACATGGCGATATAGAGTCCTATTGGATGGATCATTTGCAGATCTCAAGCGAGTTAGTTCTAGATCGTGGGGGTGAAACCATAAGTTATGAAGGCGCCCTAGATCCAGCTTCCCATGAGCTCTATCATGACCTACGTAGAAAAAAATATGGCTGGGCCGATCAGCTTATAGAGCTATTTAGTGGTGGGCGAGAAAGTTGTGATGGGGTGCCAGTTCGACTTCTAATATCTAATGACGTCTAGCCTTGTGCTGGATTAGTGGGGCACGGGCTGTGTAACTATTAATATGGGTGTTGCATCCCGTCAAAAAGAATACGTAATTATAAATTTTGGAAAACCCCAAAATAGAATATTTGCAAAAATAAAAATGGGTTCCAGGGCTATTCAACGATCTAAATCATCTATTTAAGAGCAAATGCTAGCTTAGCAAATGAGAGAAGAATAAAAAGAAGCAAGAAAAGAGAAGAACCAAAGAAAGGAGTTAAAGGGATAGAAAGGAACTAAAGCGCCACAGATAAAATAATTAAATGGCGAATACTTGGTATTCTCGCAGCAATGCAGACACATTGAGCCCTTGCGATATAGTAGAGGCAGATCATCTTGTCACGGTGGCAGTGTTTGTAGGAAAAATTTAACGACTTAGCTTTCTTAAAGCCGGCTCAATAACATAACACTTTGTTAGTGCTCCCATTCACTCGAAAAAAGAGTTAACCAATGCGCTTAATAATCAGTATTATTTTCGTTCTGTTCGGGTTGGTGGCTTGCCAGCAAGAAGCTACTTCGCCTACTGGTGGTATTGTAAATCGGCTTGGGCAATCCGTGATTGCCCCTATTACTGAAAGTGAGCGACTTACTCATTGGCTCAATGAGCGCAATGAAGAATTGCTTTTGATGTCGCCTCTCTCTCTTACACGCCTGGGGCGCAAAGAAAAGTATGATCAAATAGATGATTTCAGCGAAGCTGCAGAAGAAGCACAGCTTCAGTGGCGTGCTCAAACAGTTCAGCAATTGCAAATGGATTTCGATTACGAAGCCCTAACCAATACTGCTAGGGTCTCCTATGATGTCTGGGTATATCAGTATGAAACTGCCTTACAGATGGCGCCTTTTCGAAGACATAATTACGTTTTTAGCCAGATGAGGGGCCCTCACGCCAGATTGCCAAATATTCTCATCAACTCCCACACTGTTAGCAATGAAGATGAAATGCGAGCTTACATTAAGCGGATAAGTGGCATCGCACGCAGCATCGATCAATCCTTACAAAGAGCGAAACTGGTTGCCGCAGAAGATGTGCGAGCGCCACGCTTTGCTTATGAAATCGTGTCGGAGCAATCAACGGCTCTAATTTCCGGCGCGCCTTTTGATTCTCAGTCCAATGTCGATGCACCACTGTGGACTGATGCAAAAGGAAAAATTGAGGCCCTTCTTTCAACACGTGAAATCACAAAGGACAAGGCTCGAGAACTATTGAGCCAAGTTGAGGAAGCCCTTTTGGTAGCTTTCGAGCCCTCCTATCAAGCACTGATAGTCTGGCTTCAAGACGATTACCAAAACACAAGCAGCGAGGCCACGGGGGTATCCTTTCTCAACAATGGCGACAGCTACTATCTGGCCAGACTGGGGCTTATGACTACCACTGATTTAAGCGCCGATGAAATACACCAGCTGGGGTTGAACGAGGTGGCTCGTATAAAAACCGAAATGAATGTTATTAAGGCGCAGGTGGGCTTTCAGGGTTCCTTGGCAGATTTTTTCGCTTACACCAAAACCGATGACAGCTTCTACTATCCTAATGACGACGAGGGCAGGCAGGATTATTTGAACGATGCTGCTGATTATATCTCGGTCATGCGAGAGAAGATTCCCGATTATTTTGGTTTATTACCCCAGGCCGAACTTGAAGTCAGGCGCGTCGAAGCTTTTCGTGAACGAGACGGTGGTGCGGCGCACTACGCGGTAGGATCCTCTAACGGCTCTCGACCGGGTGTCTACTATGCACACTTATCTGATATGGCTCAGTTGGCTAATCATAAAATGGAAGCGACCTCTTATCACGAAGGTATTCCTGGCCATCATATGCAGCTGTCTATTCAGAGAGAGTTGACTGGCGTGCCGGAGTTTCGAAAGACCTCGCGTTTTACTGCCTACAGCGAAGGTTGGGGACTTTACGCTGAATTGTTGGCTAAGGAGATGGGCGCCTTCGAGGATCCTTACAAGGATTTTGGGCGCCTAGGCTCGGAGATATATCGCGCTATTCGCCTAGTAGTAGATACCGGTATTCATTCTAAAGAATGGAGTGAAGAGAAAGCCAATGCCTATTTTAGAGAGAATTCTCCAATACCCGATGGCAAAGTACGCTCAGAGGTTCGTCGCTATTTTGTAATGCCAGGCCAGGCCACTAGTTACAAAATTGGCATGCTCAAGATTCTTGAGCTAAGGGAAAAAGCGCGCAGTGAACTGGGTGAAAAATTCGACATACGTGCTTTTCACGATACGATATTAGGTGCTGGCGCGTTGCCGCTTTCAATATTGCAGCGGGTTGTGGATGAGTGGATTTCAGAAATAAATGTATCAGTATAAAAGACTAAGAATTTTGCATTTTAGCTCCAAGCCTGAATGAAAATTACTGGCAATTATCCCAAAGCTTTAGCTTTGCGCTGGCGCGTTCGCTGAAAATTACTAGCGCGGTTATTCAAACCATTGGTACGAAAATTTTTAGTAGTCGGTCTGACCCACTCCCATCTCCACTCCCATCTCCACTCCCATCTCCACTCCCATCTAAATAAAAGAGCTAAAAGTGAGAAGCCCAGGTGTTTGACAAAGCTTGAACCTGAGAAGATCAGCAGACTCTTTCCATTTTGATCTTTAGGATCAGCTCGGGTTTATCAAGTTTCTTAATTCCTTAGTTTTAGAGCGAGAGACTGGCAGTACAGTACGATCTTTCAGTTCAAGCTGATACTTTCCCGAACCTAGAGAATGCATTGCCGTTACGTATTCCAAATTGACGATGTGTGAACGATGAACTTGAAAGAATGACGATGGTAGTTTTGTGGAAAAAAAATTAAGCCCCCGGTCGTCTAGTATCTTTTCACCAGATTCAAACTCAATTTCACTGTAGTTCCCTGCCCCATGTATAGCGACAACCTGCCTAAAGGGGACAAGCTTTTGCATGGAGGAAGATTTGATAACAATCTTATCTTCAGCGAACGATTGCTGAGCTGGTCCAGTTCTAAGAGTTGATTCAGTTTTAAGAGTTGATTCAGTTTTAAGAGTTGAGCCGGCCCGATCCCTAATTAGGAAAGCAATAAGAGGCAGGGCGCCAGCATAAAGCCCCGGTCGAAAAACAAGTCAGACTCGACTATACAAAGCATGTACGTGCCTTTTTTAATCGGTCTGTTACTAATTCTTGCAGCATCAATCTTCACAGGTTTTAAGCGGAGCCGCCACAGGGGAGAATAAGATTGCAAGTTTGTATAGCTCAAAGCCAGTCGCAGAACTGGCGCGCGGATGTATGAGTAAGCTTTAAGAAAAGCGTTAGCGAGGTTTTATCTAAACGAGGTCTAGAACCGGGATCAATATTTTCTCGCCTAGCTGCTAAAGCTAAATGAGAACTCAATTAATACGAATTAGCAGGTTTATATTTAATAGGCTACAGCCTTGTATATGCTGTCAGTGTTGAGTAGTTTTCGCAGCGCTGCGTCAGCTACTCGCTGCGGATTTAATGACACCATGCATCGATTGTCCGCGACACAATGCTTGTTTTTGCATGCAAATTTGCAGCCCAAGTCCCCTCTTAGCACTTTGCTATTACTTCCTAGCGGCGCCCAAATAGCATCGTTGGTTATCCCAAACAAGCCGATAACAGGAGTGTCCATAGACGCTGCAACATGCATGGGTCCGCTGTCGGCGCCAATAAACAAACTTGCAGATTTCAGCAAAGAAATTAATTCTACGCAAGAGAGCTTTCCGCAAAAATTAAATGAATTAGTACCTTTTAATTGGCATTCGATTTGATTAGCGATTTTTTGATCTTCTTTATCAGCCCCGACCCATGCAACCTTGTAGCCGTGGCTGGATAGATCGGTAGCCAATCTAACAAAGTGGGATACAGGCCATCTTTTGGTATACGTGCTGGCTCCAACGTGAATAGCCACTAATGCAGGCCGCAATCTGGAAGTTTGACCTAATTGATGAACAAAGTTTAACGCCAAGTTTGGCAGTACATACTCTATTTTACTGAGAGGGGTATTGATGTCTTGCCATTGACTAATGAGTTCACCGTAGGAGACAAACCTGTGGTGAGTGTAGTTCAGGTCATGAGATTGAGTGTAGAACCAATTTGAGTGCTTTTGAGTTGGCCCAATTCTATGCTTATTTGCGCTTAACAGTGATAACACGCCGGTGAATCGCTCGCCTTCTAAATCTATAAGATCTAATGATTTGTATTTCCGTAACTGCTTAATAAAATTTAAAAAATGAATTAATCTGACGCCTAAGTTTTGCTCTTTGGACAACTCAACTCTTGGGTAAAAAATTATGGTTTTTGGCTTTATTGAAGCCATATTTAGCAATCCGGAAAACCTTGGGTCAATGACCAATACGGTGTCTGGATACTGTGCAACGATTTCTCTTATCCATGGTAGGCACAGAACAAGGTTTCCTAAATAATGAGTTGGAAAGAGAAGTATTGGGCCTTTCATCGTAGCACTCGCCTGCATTAAACCTAGTTGTGTATAGCACAATTACATGTCAGTTACATTTCAGGATTTAATACCGTTTTAAGTCAATATTCTTAAGGGAATCTTAAGAAGCAGGCTGCTGGATGAGTCAATTGGGCTATTGTTCATCAGCATGGTCAGAGATTGTGTGTTTCCAATTACCGTTCGAATTATTGTCCGTCCCTTGTTCGGCTTTGATTTGTGTTAATCAGTAATTAAGGGAGGCCCGGGGATCGATAATGAAATGAATAGGCGCATTTCTAGTCTGGTTGACGCTTTGGGAAAGCGGTTTTTAAAACGGTTATTGACGTTCAGTCATGGCTTGTTTTTCAAAAATAGTATCATTCAGCAAATTGGTAAGGATAATTTTACAAACCTTACTGTTCATCTAAATGGGAATGAAACGTTTCGGCAGCCATTCTCATGGCTGCCGAGTTCACTAAATTAAAACTGCCGAATAATAGTGTTGATTGTGTCTTTGGCGTCACCAAAAATCATGCGGGCGTTGTCTTTAAAGAACAAAGGGTTATCGATGCCAGCAAAGCCTGATGCCATGCCGCGCTTTAAGATAAACACGTTCTTAGCTAAATCTGCGTTGATGACCGGCATGCCGTAGATGGGGCTGTCTTTGATTTCACGTGCGGACGGATTAACAACGTCGTTGGCACCGATAACGATGGCAACATCAAAGCTTTCCATTCTTGGATTAACCTCGTCCATCTCCAGTAATAACTCATAAGGAACGTCGGCTTCGGCTAACAACACGTTCATGTGACCAGGCATTCTGCCTGCCACTGGGTGAATGCCATATACGACTTCCGTGCCGTTTCCTTCGAGCAAACCTTGTAGCTCTTTCATTGCATGCTGAGCCTGGGCCACTGCCATTCCGTAACCTGGAATAACGACAACAGACTGGGAGGCTTCCAACACGTAGTAGGCATCCTCCGCTGACATGGGCTTTACTTCGCCTTCTATTTCCATGGTTGAGGTCTTTACCGCTTGGAAGCCAGAAAAGAGCACGTTAGTGAGAGAGCGGTTCATTGCCTTACACATGACGCTAGTTAAAATAATACCGCTGGCACCTACTAAAGCACCGGCAACGATCAGCAAATTATTGCCGATCGCAAGGCCGGTAGCGCAGGCCGCTAAACCTGAGTAGCTGTTAAGCAGTGATATAACCACCGGCATGTCGGCGCCACCAATGGGAATAACCAACATGACCCCTAGAATGATTGCCAGTGCAACAAAGCCATAGACATAGGTAGCGTTTTCCGGCGCTAGGGTAAGCAGAACGCCAAGGACGACTAAAACAATGACAATCACGCCGTTTACAAACGCTTGGCCGGTAAAAACCGTAGATCCACTGCTGACTAACTTAGCTACCTTGCCGCTGAGTTTTGCCCATGCAATAACGCTTCCAGAAAAAGTAATACCGCCAATAGCGATAGCAACTAGAGTAATAACTAGTAAGTAGGTTTCAAGAGAGGCACCGGATTTAACGATGGCAAGAGCAATCAATAAACTCGCTAATCCTCCTATGCCGTTAAGCAGGGATACCATTTCAGGCATCTGCGTGAGTTCAATTTTCTTGGCAATAAACAGACCGAGCGCGCCGCCGGCAATCATAGCCACGATAATTAATTCGAACGCAATGATGCCTTGATCCAGAAGTGTCACCACGATGGCAAGCAGCATGCCTATCGCTGAAAACGTATTGCCTTTTCTCGCAGTTGATGGATGACCAAGTAGCTTAAGGCCAAAAATGAATAGAGCAGCGCACACGACGTAGGTCGCATTTATTATGATGCTAATATTTTCCATAGCTTATTTGCCTTTAAACATTGCGAGCATGCGGTCAGTGACAACATAGCCGCCAACCACATTAATAGTGGCTAAAAAAACTGATATAGCACCTAATATTTGCGGCAAAGTGTCATAGTCACCGCCTGCATAGGCCAGAGCTCCAATCAACGTAATTCCGGAAACCGCATTGGCACCTGACATCAAAGGTGTATGTAAGGTTGCGGGTACTTTGTGAATTAGTTCGAAGCCGAGGAAAATTGCCAGCATCAGAATCATCGAGAGATAGATAAAAGTCATTTGACTGCTTCCTCGCTTAGTAGCGCTTTAATGGTTGGGTTGATCAGCTCACCTTGATGGGTGATCAGTGCAGACTGCAATATGTCATCATTGATATCGAGTACCGCCGTTTGTTTCTCTGAGTCCCAGAACTCCAACAGCAGCGCCTGTAGATTATTGGCGTACATTTGGCTAGCGTCTAGTGCGACTTCGCTGGCCCAATGGCCGGTGCCGATTATGCTTACCCCAGCTACAACTGTTGTTTCTCCCGCCACACTGCCTTCCACGTTGCCGCCGCCCTCGGCGGCCATATCAACAATGACGCTGCCAGGCTTCATACTTTTAACTGTGCCTGTGTTAATAAGAACGGGCGGCTTTCGGCCAAATAATTGAGCGGTGGTTATTACTACATCAGAATCGGCAATACAGGCAGCCTGAGCGTCCTGTTGTATCTGCATTTGTTCTTCGGTTAATGCTTTTGCATAGCCTTGATCGGTTTGGCCTGTCTCACCTACATCAATAACCAAGAACTTGGCGCCAAGGGACTTAACTTGCTCTGCAACAACCTCACGGGTGTCATATGCAATAACACTTGCACCTAATCTTTTTGCTGTCGCGATTGCTTGCAAGCCGGCGACTCCTGCGCCAATGACAAAAACCTTCGCCGGTTTTAAAGTTCCAGCAGGGGTCATCATCATCGGGAATACGCTGGGCAGGTTTGACATGGCTTTGGCGACCATCACATAACCTGCCAGGCTTGCTTGTGAGCTAAGTGCATCCATTTTCTGACAGCGGCTACTGCGGGGAATCATCTCAACGCTAATGGCAGATCTGCCAGAATCGCGTAGCCACTTAATATGTTCTTGAGAGTTAAACGGGTCAAGAAAGCTGATGCAGCACACCGATTGCTTAGAAGTCGTTAGATCATCTTTGCTCAGTGGTTGAACACTCAATATGAAATCTGCCTTGGCGATGGCTGCTTTGCGATCGGCAACGATCTCAGCCCCCATGGCTTCGTATTCGGAATCAGCTATACTGATCGATGTGCCAAAACCTGCCTCAACCAGCACTTGAGCGCCAGCTTTTATAAAGGCCTTAGCATTTGCTGGTAGTAGTGCGCAGCGGCGTTCACTCTTAGCCACCTCTTTTATAAACACTAAAGTGCTCATGTCTCTCCCTTTGCTTCTCTGACGAGTTGCGGTATCGGTTGTGATGTAAAAATTTAGCTATCGATATGATGACCTCAGTGACAAAAAATCTCCATCAAAAGCTATTGCTCTCATCATTATATTGCATCAGACGTTTCTATTTTTTAGATTATACAGACTGTTGCCGCCACACCCCCAATTGGATAGAGGGCGCTTCGAAAAATCAAGTGGTAAAGACAGTAAATACTCGAAAATTTGGAAGTGTGGTAGTAGATTAGGGCTACGAATGACTTAACAGGGTAGAAATTGCCTTTGTTACTGTTTTGTAATGTGTGAATACGTTATTTTGCTAAAATCAGATTAATAGGAGTCATAAGTAAACCTTGAAGATAAAAGAGCACTTTAGTTCCGAAGAAATTCAGCAGTTTTGCCGCCGTAGTGATCTGTTGGGCTGGACTGCTGTGGCCACAAACTGGGCAATAATCGGCTTTGCTTTTGTGCTAGTGGCGCGCTGGCCAAACCCTTTTACAATAGTTCTTGCGATGATTTTACTGGGCGGACGACACCTAGGCCTAGGGGTGCTAATGCATGAGTGTGGTCATGGCACGCTGTTTAGATCGAAAACGCTAAATCGATTTGTAGGCTCTTGGCTTTGTGCCGCCCCGGTGATGTACCGGCTGGATGACTATATGAGCAATCATCTTAGTCATCACAGTAAAGCTGGAACTAATGCGGATCCAGATCTCTATCGCTATCAACACTACCCTGTCGAGAAAAAGTCGTTGCAGCGCAAGCTGCTAAGAGATGTCAGCGGGCAAACATCCCTTAATTTTTTAAAAACCTCGTTAGAACGGAATCAGGTAATAACCACCAGCGAGGAAGGCAAAAGAATACTCGATTATCAGCAGCTGTTTAGTTGCTTCTATGCCCCCATCATTATGAATTCTTTGTTGTTTCTTTTACTGATGTGGTTTGGTTTTGCAGAGCTATACCTGCTATGGCTTGCTGCCTATTTTAGTGTTTATATGGTCTTTTCACGTATTAGGAACCTTGCTGAACATGCCTGTGTTCCCGATCTTCTCGATCCTGATCCGATGCTACACACGCGCACTATGGTTGTAAGCTGGTGGGAGCGACTAACCTTTGCACCCAACTGTGTGAACTATCATCTAGAGCATCATTTGTTACCCTCTGTTCCAAAGTATCGGCTGGCTTCGTTTCATGCCGCTCTAAAAGGTAAAGGTCTTTTAGCCAATGCTGATATTGAAAGCGGCTACTTAGCCTTTATTAGGAAGCTAATAATTGAACCACAATCTGCCTGCACTACGGATTAATCCACGGGGTCTTACTATGAAAGCGATGCACTGTACCGCCTACGGATCTCCCGATGTGCTGAAGCTAAGAGAAGTTGAAAAACCTAAGCCGCTTAAGTCTGAGTTGCTTATTAAGATCGCGGCGACTGCGGTGACCTCCGGTGATTGTGAAATGCGAACCTGTAATATGCACCCAACAATGTATCTGCCTTTTAGGCTTTTTATGGGGATAATCAAGCCTCGTAAGCCAATTTTAGGTATGTACTTTTCGGGAACCATAGAGGCTGTAGGAAAAGACGTTAAAACTTATGTAGTAGGTGATGAGGTGTTCGGCACTACCGGCTTTACCATGGGCACGAATGCTGAGTATGTCTGTATTCCCGCCAGCCGCAGTTTCATAAAGAAACCTAAAAGTCTCAGTCACTGTGAGGCCGCCGCCGCTCCTTTAGGTGCTTGGAACGCTGTTCATTTTATCCGCTTGGCAAAACTTTCTGCTGGAGAGAAAATCCTAGTGTTTGGCGCTGGCGGGGCTATTGGGACATTTTTCATTGGGCTAGCAAAACTTGCAGGGGCAACTGTTACCGCTATTGATAGTAAGGATAAATTGCCGATGTTGACGCAGACCGGTGCGGACTTTGTCATCGATTATGAAGAACAGGACTTTACTAAGAGCGATCAAAAATACGATGTAATCTTTGATGTCGTGGGCAAAAGCCCTTACAAGAAAAGTCTGGGATGCTTAAACCTAAAAGGGCGCTACATACTGGCCAATGTTGGTTTTACGCCTATGATAAGAGGGGTGTGGACATCTAAAACAACCGATAAAATTGTGATTTCCGCTATGGCTCAAGAAGGTAGGGCTGAACTCATCGAGATAAGTGAACTGCTAGAGGCAGGCAAGATTCGCTGCGTTATCGATCGCACCTTTACTCTTGAGGAAATACCCGAAGCTCACCGCTATATCGACTCCGGGCAAAGAAAAGGAAACACCGTCGTGGTTATGCAAGCGGATTAGTTCTTCTGCGTGCCATCGCCATTCATTCCCATTGCTTCATAGCGACGCCAGCCAGCCAAGATGCCAGCTAGGCCATGATTGCCCTCGTGACAGGCGTACTCATATAGCGGCATATCGGTTCTTCTTATAGGTACCTTTGCCGACCATGGCTGATCCCAAGTTAAGGGGTCTTCAATGGTAAAATCATATTCTAATGTGTTTCCATTCACCCAGCTGAAGCGCTCGGTAAGAGTCATGCTAGGCGACGATCCCCTAGAATTTTGGTTATAGTAAAAATTCTGCGTGTGAATCAATAAATCATCACCATCCCAACTCGCTATTGAATCACCGTCCCACTTTAACTGCTTAGTATGGTGTTCACTGTCCAGCCTTATGATCCTGGCGCGATGGATCATCTCATTAACAATCATAATATGGTCTTTGGTCTGGACCAGTTGGATATTGTTGTTGTAAGCGCCGGGTATCATTGGCGGCCCAGCACCGCCACTCATCAAACAACGATCCGCTAAGGTTCTTGCCTCTGGACCTTCGCTTAATCGTCTGCGCAGAGCAACTTGTTCTGCCCGTGCCCGCCCAACCTCGTTTCGCGCGGGCATTTTGCCGTCGGGCGGATCATAGATCAGTGAGGTTCGGCGATCGTCGATCGTTTCGATGCCTCGTTCATACCAGAATTCATTATAGGAAATGACCCCGGGAGGATAGCCAGCGCCACCGACTGTATCGACAATTAAGTCTCTATTCTGACGACGGTTTTCGAACGCTTCCCACTCCTTTGCCTCTTCAACAGTCAGCGTCGCTTTATCAGCGAGTTCTGGCGGTCGGTTTAGCGGTGTTAGGGTTCGATAGGTGTAGGTTCCTTGCAGATCTGGATGGCCATATTCTGTCCGTGGAACTTCCTGTGCGATCGACAAAGAGCTCAGATTTAAGCAAACAGCGGGGATAAGAAAAAGTCGAGTTACTGGATTAGCCATTAAACCCTCCATCAGTATCGATTGTTTTTATTTTCGACGAGGTGAGCTTCTGAAAATAAGCTGAAGAAGGGGAATATGCAAGCAAAAACCGCAGCTGCTAGAGCTATATCATAATCTGTCATGGTTTTGGGATGCTGCCACACTATTGGACTGAATGATTCATAAAACAGCTTGTTCTATGAATCATCAGAATCTATAAGGGCTAAGTTGCAGACTTCTCTTACCTGAAGCTGTATCTAACACCAACAAAGGTCGCTCTGGGCGCGGCTGCGCCTAAAAATCGTGGCACGGTTAGATTTTCGATGATTGGCACTTCTAGTTCACCGGGCTCTTCTCCAAGTATACCGAATGTTTCAAACTCTTCGTTGAACAGGTTGTTGATCCTCGCGAAAAGCTCGAAGTTTTCTGCTATCTGATACCGAGCGCGAAAGCTGACTACAGAATAGCCATCAATTTGGGCTAACTGATTAGACTCGTCCCCGCGTAACCTTTGACCGCTGTTGCTAACCAAATCCAAACCAAAGTTTAAGCCGTTATCAAACATATAGTCAGCAACCGCTTTAAATTGATTTCGAGGAATGCCTGGGATTGAGTCGCCGCGGGAAATCAATATTTCACCGTCCTCGTCAGCGAAGTCATGATTTGGACTAAGCACCTTAAAATCATCCTCGAATGTTGCATCGACAAAGCTGTAAGACGCCATCCAGTTTAAATTATGCCACTTGCCACGAAGGCTGGATTCAAATCCTTGGCGCCGTGTCTTGTCGATGTTGGCAAACAATCCGGTAGATCTGCCAGTGGTTTGAAAAAGAATATCATCTTTGCTTGTCGTGTAATAAACACCGGCCGAATAGATTAGATCTTGTATTGTGCCTCTTGCGCCAAATTCAAAACTCTCAGCAACGACATCACTCAACGGCGGGTCGGCTAAGAATGCGTTGGGTAGGCGGCATTCAAAATTGACATCGTTCGGATCGTCTCCGCGCTTGATTGCAAACTCGACGGCTAGATCGAAAACCCCTTCGTTGCAGGCAAGCTCGATCGGAGTTGGGGCTCTGGATGACTCGCTGTAGGAGGCATACAGATTCAATCCCTGTGTGGTTTGCCAAGTAATGCCTAAGGAAGGGTTCAGGCGGGTAAATCGATGACTGCCATTGAGCTCCGGGCGAAGGCCCGAGCGGTCTCTCAAGTCGACGTCTGTGCGGTTGCCTCGTGCAGAAAATGTCACCGCGACCGTGTCAGAAAAATCGACAGTGTTAGTAAAGTACAGGCTTGTTGTCTCTGTTTCTGTATTAATTGACGTGTTCCCTTCGTCGACAAATGTTCCTGTGCCAAGTCCTCGAGTAAGTCTTGATATGGGATCAATATTTGCAAGCTCAAGCACTGAATTAAAGTTAGACTCTCCGTTGAAGTAGGACGCGCCGATAACTAATTGTCCGCCATAGCCAAAGAAATTTCCCAGCACAGTGGTCTGAAAATCTACGCCTTTACTTACTTGAGTGCGGTTGCTGATGTTATTGATTGCTTGGTCTGAGAGAACACCTGTTCCGGTAAGATCGCCTGCGCCAAATCCTTGAAGGTTAAACTCCTCGTCCTCGCCTGCCTCGGCTACAGCAAGGTTCAAAAAATCTTCCAACTCATCCGCATTGGAGAACTGGTTGTCGCAGAGATCATCATCGTCAAAACCAAATTCTTCCAAGTCATCGTCTTCTAATCCGTCTATCAAGGTAGGGGAATTACCCAGATTGCAAACGCTAAAATCTGAGCCATCACCGTTAAAGGCGTCAGTATCATTATTTCGGTAAAACGCGTTTGCAGCAATACTGATGTTTGATGAGATCTCATGACTGAAATCAAAATGATACATAGACATGTCGTTGGCGGTGATGTCTGGGCCAGTGAAAATAGCTTTACGGTCCAGTGCAAGCAATTCTTCTGGAGAAGAGCCATTGCCGGTAAGGTCAGATTCCCCTAGCTGGTAATTAAATTCCGCCTTGGTGGTTTGTGATCGCCAAGCGAGGCTTCCATAAAAATTTATCGCATCGGAATCGGATTCATCTCTCCAGCCTTCTTCATCAAAATACTCAACGTTAACGTAATAAGCGAAGCCTTCGTCAGGCTTGTCACTGCTAGGATTAAAGTTTCCGCCGAGCTCTGCATTTGCTCTTGTCCGACCAAACGAGCCACCTGAAAACTCTATGTTGTTGCCTTGGAAATTAAAGCCATTTTTCATGTTAATCGCTAGCGAACCACCGAGACTATTTTGACCAAAAAGTGGATTGGCCCCGCCGGACAGCGTGATGCTGTGAATAGCAGACTGCGGCAACAGGTCCCAATTTACGGCGTCGCCTAGAGGTTCGTTGATGCGATTGCCGTTTTGGTAAACAGCAAGGCCTTGGGCGAGGCCCAGCAGCGGAGATGCAGTAAACCCGCGATATTGTAAGTCTGGCTGGAGTGGATTGTTCTGTGCATCATTAAGTGAAACGCTGGTAAAACTTTGCTTTAGAAAATCAGCGATGCTTTGTGAATTGCTGTTTTTGAGATCTTCCGCCGAGCCAGTTTGAATGGGAAAGGGGACTTTGCCTTTTTCTGTACCGGCGCCGAACGGTACAACGCCAATAACGACAATCTCCTCGGTGGTTTGAGCCGTCGCCGCTAGTGCGTAACATGAGGCTAGTAATAGTGCCGCTTTTACCACGCGTCTCGTCATCGTTTTTATTCTCCGGTGTCGAAAGTC
>JBLHVT010000061.1:0-18375 GCA_047628735.1 Glaciecola sp. | reverse complement strand
TTTACATAGCTTATCGAAAATCTAGATCAAGCCGAATGATGACGCCATGAATAGGCGGCTTGTGCGCTATACTCAGCGCCGATCTCGCCATCCCTTCTAAGACTATGCCTTTGCTTCCCTCCAACATTCATTTACCGGTTACCGAAATCCTCGAAGAGTTGAAATCGACTCTCAACGGCCATCACGAGGTAATTGTGCAGGCACCACCGGGCGCCGGAAAAACCAGCCTTGTGCCGCTGGCACTGGTGAATGAGCCCTGGCTAGGCCACAAAAAAATCTTGATGCTAGAGCCTCGTCGCATTGCAACCCGCGCAGCGGCGCACCGGATGGCTGACCTACTTCACGAATCCGTAGGCCAGACCGTGGGGTATCGCATGCGACTTGATACTAGAGTTTCGTCTCGCACAAAAATTGAAGTGATTACGCAAGGCATTCTCACCCGCATGCTGCAGGAGGATCCCTCTCTAGTCGATGTAGGGCTGGTTATTTTCGACGAGTTTCATGAGCGTAGCCTGGATGCGGATCTGGCACTCGCCTTGTGCCTAAAAGGAAGGTCACTGTTCAGAGAGGACGATCCGCTTAAAGTGCTTATTATGTCGGCAACGCTCGACAGCCATAAGCTGGAAGAGCTCACTAGGGCACCAGTTATTCGCAGCGAAGGGAAACAATATCCTGTCGACATCATTTATGGTAATTCCAGCCAGCCAAAAGACTCCCTCCATGACAAGACCGTTACGGCAACTCTAAGGGCATTAGCTGACAACCCCGACAGCAGTATTCTGGTGTTCCTGCCCGGGCAAGGCGAAATTAGGAGAGTGGAAGACTCCCTTGCCATAGAGCTGCAGAGTCGAAAAATTAGCGGCGTGCACCTGCGAACTCTTTATGGCAATCTTTCTCTAGAGGAACAACAAGCCGCCATCGCACCAGCACCAAACCCCGGTGAACGAAAAATTGTGCTTGCAACCAACATAGCGGAAACCAGCTTAACTATCGAAGGCGTAGATGTTGTTATCGACTCAGGTTTCGCACGAGAACCTGTCTTCGATCCGACATCGGGCATGACACGCCTGCATACTCGCAAGATTTCTCAGGCATCGAGCACCCAAAGAATGGGCCGAGCCGGCAGACTGCGCCCTGGAAAATGTTATCGACTCTGGTCAAAAAGTCAGCAAGACCAGATGGCCCCTCATGCAACGCCAGAGATACTAAACGCCGACCTTACCCCAGTCGCGCTTCAGCTTTTACAGTGGGGCATCAATGACCCCGCGGATCTCACGTGGCTGGATCCACCCGGAAGCGGTCCTTGGCTGCAGGCGATATCGTTGTTGATGAAACTCGGCGCGCTAGTAGAGGGTGATAACGGCCCGCGACTAACCAATCACGGCATCCAGATGGCTGGCCTTGCCGCTCACCCACGTCTTGCGCACATGCTGATATGCGGCCAATCGATTGGGCAAAAAAACACAGCTAGCCTTCTTGCGAGCATCCTGTCTGATCGGGATCCATTAGGCCGGGACACACCTGATATGAACGAGAGGCTTGATATCCTGCTGGGAAAGTCAAAATGTCCGAACCAACATCAAGGCTGGTTTCGTCGTAGCCATCAGCTGGCCGAGCAATTTAGTGCGCAAATCAGCGGGCTGAAAACTGAAGCCTGTGCACAGTCACTGGAAAGCCATCAGGTAATCGGATATCTGATCGCCTGCGCCTACCCTGATCGGATAGCCAGACGCCGGCACGCTGGTGGTTTTCAACTATCCAACGGCCGGGGTGTAAGCATCGCTGAAAACCATACCTTGGGAAAATCGAAGTGGCTGGCCGTTGCCGAAGCCACTGGAAAGGCGAGAGCAATAAGCGACATGATTCAATCGGCTGCTACTTTGGATGAAACACTATTTGAGACATTACTTGCAGACCAAATTGTAACCAACACCGTCGTCGAGTGGGACAGTAAAACAAAGCGTTTCATTGCCGAACAAAGACAACAGATCGGCGCTCTCGTTTTAAGCTGCAGCAAACTCTCAAAGGTTCCGACTGACGCCAAGCAAGCGGCCCTCATAAAATATGTTCAAACATCAGGGCTTGAAACCTTACCTTTTACACCGGAACTAAGGCAATGGCAGGCGCGTGTCGAACTCGTCCGAACCACTACCGGCAATAAGGACTGGCCTGAGGTGTCCAATGAACATCTGCTGGCTTCCATGGATAATTGGCTCGGGCCGTATCTCGAACCCATCAACCTGCTAAGCCATTTTAAAAAACTTGATTTGAAGTTAATTCTGACAGCGCTGCTGACATGGGAACAAAACCAACAACTAAATGCATTGGCACCCCAGCGCTTACAAGTACCTTCCGGCTCCAGTTACGCGCTTGATTACACAACAACACCGCCGGTACTTGCAGTAAAGCTACAGGAAATGTTTGGATGCGTTGATACGCCCGCGCTCCTCAATGGCCAGGTAACACTCACTGTCCATTTGCTATCCCCTGCCGGTAGACCAGTGCAAGTCACTCAAAATCTGGCCGGTTTTTGGAACACGTCTTACCAAGACGTCAGAAAGGAAATGAAAGGGCGCTACCCAAAACATTCGTGGCCGGAAGATCCACACAATGCCGTCCCAACAAGAAGAGCAAAGCCCAGACGAAAGAGCTAGCCTTACCGACCCGCTAGAAGCAAGCTGCATGCAAGCAAAAATGCTTCTGTGAGGATTGTTAAAACGACTAAATTAAAATGGAAACCCTTGAAAATATGCATCACCTTCACTGTGCGAGCCCCATTTCGAAGTTTCTT
This sequence comes from Glaciecola sp., assembly GCA_047628735.1. Taxonomy (GTDB): domain Bacteria; phylum Pseudomonadota; class Gammaproteobacteria; order Pseudomonadales; family Pseudohongiellaceae; genus UBA9145. The sequence goes on along the minus strand of JBLHVT010000061.1, from coordinate 15,584 downwards.
TACAGAAAATTACGCTTTTTTCATTAAATTCTGGCTCCTCATCTAATGAACCGGCTGGAACGACTATAGAATTTCCTCCAGAATTTAAATATGGAACACCCGAACCGCATTCAATACAAAATGCTTTTGTGAAATCACGTTTCTTGTGACCATATCGCTTTATACTTTTAGCTCCAGCAACTATTTTAAATCCTTTGGGGTCGCCGAAAAGATTAGAAGCAAATGCAGAACCTGTGATTCTGCGGCATTGCTCGCAATGACAAATATGAAATTTATTAAAGCTATTCTCTATTTCATATTCAACATTGCCGCAGAGGCATTTCCCTTTAATCATTTTTGACATGCTCTCTTACCTATCAAATTTTTACGAATTTAGAAATTTTATCAGCCCGAACCGCATCAGAAAATTCCTCTGTCTTTGAAGTAATATTTGTACCTAATTAACAAGCACTTCGGTTATCCAAAGCTTCAAATCATCAAGCCTATCTATTGAAAACCCAGACCATTCGTAACGTCTTATCCAGCATCAATTTGCTATATCTGCTATGGAATAATCCTCTACCACCCATTCAGTTGATTCTAGATGACAATCAACAACCTCACACGAGCGCCGGCTTTCATTTTAGTAACGGTCAATAGCCGGTTGATATTTTCCTGAAAAATAACGATAAAAATTTTGCTTGGCCCACCACAGGTCCTACTCATCCTCTTGGAACTTCAGCCACTGTATTACGCGGTACTTGCTTTTGATTCTGTTGGAATTAATTTTCCCGCTATCGCGGCGAGATAAAGCATGATCGCTCCACTCTCGAAAACCACAAAATCATTATTGTCACGGTCGATAGTCGCGGGAATCTGACCATTGGTTTTTATTTCAGGTACCATTTTTTTTTGCTAAAGATTTGGGAAATCAATTGATTGGAAGTTATAAGACATTCCTAACTTTTCTAAAGTCACCGAAACCTTAAATCCATTTGGGGTTCGAGCGGTATATAAATCTATCATTTGAATTTATCCTACTTATGTTTAATAGACTCGGCGAGGCAATCTAGTTGCGATTCAAAAACGAACTTTTGCTAAATTTATTAATTAATGCAGTTTATAATTATTAGTGGGTAGCCTTCCTGGGAACTGCATTCGAAATATACTGTGATAATTAGCGATGGTATTGGATAGTTGATTCAGGCCCTACACCACCAATAATTTCTACACAGTTCATCTTCGCTCTTTACTATTAATTCAACCTCTTAGTTGCGACAGCAACACAAAGAATTAATAATTCTCAGTTAGAAATCATCGAAAGTTACTTGAACATTGCCACCGTTAGTTGCGTGCTCCCGCCCCTGCAAGTAGAGGCCTCTTACAAAAAGGTACTCATCACCTATTATCAGCTCTTCCAATGCCAAGTAGCCGGCACGCCTATCGGTGCTCTTCGTTGCCAGCAGGCCATTGCGTGAACGCACATGATCTATAGCGGGAATCGGATCCGCTGCTGCTGCATCCACACTTAGACCCAAAGCATCACGAGCTGTACTCGGCCCAAAAAAAGGCAACACTAAATAGGGACCAGAACCCACTCCCCAGTGTGCTAGAGTCTTACCGAAATCTTGCTTGTTCTTTTCAAGATTGAAAGCTGGCTCAGCTATATCGAACAAGCCAGCTACACCCAGCGTACTATTAGTTATAAAGCGCCCAAAATCCTTAGCTGCTTGCGTGAACCTCAGCTGCATCAGGTCATTTACTCCAACGCGAATGTCATCCAGATTATCGAAGAAATTTTGTATGCCTTGCTTAGCGACTTTCGGCGTATAGCTTTGGTAGCCGCTTGCAAACGGTTTCAGTAACGCATCATCGAGCCTGCCATTGAGGCTGTAAGTTATCCGGTTAACTTTTTCAAACGGGTCATTGTCGACCTCTGCGTACAGGGGTGAGCCCGTCATCAGCAGTAATAAAAAAATTGCCACCCCTGTGCCGAAGGGGGCCGACAGTCTCAGCGATGACAATTCGAAAATGGCTCGAAACCTTGGAGTAACTGCATATTTTTGCTTAGTAGTCATGATGTTTTTTCTCACTACGCTCGGTCCGAGAAAGCCAAGGACACTTTTAATATTGTATGTTCAGTTCTAGCCCAATTTAGTCTTATCTCACTTAATTATTAGACCAGTCTATTAGCTTCTGTCCAAAAAAAACGCGGCCTAACGTGAGAAGAAAAATTTCATGAAAACATCTAGTGGTTCCCGGCTCTTCTCAAGCTTCATCTTCATAATGGCGCCCGTCCATGAATTCATTAATAACTGCGCGGCCTCGCAGGGCCTTAAATGCCCTAGATTCAATTCGTTCTGCTCCAGCCGTTGCAGGCATTCGCCCACCCTATCCACCATCTCCGTGGACAACTTACTTATCTTACTACGCATCTTTTCGTTTACGTCTGCAATCTCCTGAGACAGGTTTGCCATCAAGCAGCCCTGGCAATAACCTACATCGCAGTAGTGATCTATGTTCTTTTGAAAGAAAGCCTTTAATTGGTGATAAGCATCCGCTGAGCCGTCCCCTAGCACTTCCTCAAGGGCAGCATGATTTGCCTTGTGATATTGCTCAACAACCTGCAGAGCAAAATCCTCCTTGCTTTCAAAATAATGGTAGAACGAACCCTTCGGTATGGCCGCGCGCTTAAGAATGTCATTCAATCCGACACTGTTAAAACTACTGGTAATAAACAACTCCTCCCCTACACTGATAAGCGAGTCGCGGCGCTGATTAAACTTATGATCGTCACGTATTCTTGCCATGACCACAACAATAGACCAGTCTATTATTTATTGCAAGCAATTCTCGAATGGTTTGATCTTTATACGCCGACAGCGTGTCCCATCCTTAACAAGCGACTGTTACACACAGTCAGCGTTGCTAGACAACGCTACTCCATTACTGCCGCCGTCTCTTAAAGCTTACGCTTTTTAACGACATACGGGCATCCTAAGCTTCTTTTAAAGAAGCGTTCAAAGGCCTCTGAGCTGGCACTTCCAAAACCATACTGCCGCCGCGTTCGATTGCAGAACATATAGATGGAAGCGAATATACCGCTATGCGCTGACGTAGAGTTTTCTCAGCTGTGTTTTATTATTCATTGCTTTGCTAACGTCTGAGAAGAGATCCAACGACTGCATTATCCCAGCAGCATTCTCAAACCGTCATAACTTTTTAACGACTCGCGCACGGCCAGCGGCATTGATTGCAGCAGACTTAATCGCATCGGCCACCGTATTCGATACTTGTTCACTCTTCATCCCCCTTGCTATATTAATTCCACCGATAAGAACTCCGAGCATTGACCAAGCTCGAACGTCACGGCTACTTTCTGTACCACCAGCCAAACCTTGCGCGACAATTTTTACAATAGCTGACATTTTTTCCTCAAACACCTCACGTATATCAGGGCCGAAGCGAACCACTTCTGGCGTTAGCGTTGCCATCGCGCAGCCCTGCTCCATATCGCTTCTATGAGACTCTGCGAGATAGTATTCCGCAAAGAACTTGACCCAATCGGAACCTCGATCGCGCTGAATTGCTGGGAGGCTATTTATCACATCATCAAGGCCGATTGCTAAGGCCATCGAAAACGCCTCATCTTTAGACCCAAAATGAGAATAGAACGCGCCGGACGTGACACCCGCGGACTTAGATAGGCCATCGATTCCGATACCTGCGTACCCATGTTTCCTAAAACCTCGACTCACCGCGTCGATCATTTTGGTTCTTGTTTCGGTTTTACTCATTCCTTTATGTCTCATAAACACCCTCACAATATAACGATCACTATTTAATTCTTGACAAATATCGGTCGTTATTTTAATAATATATAACGATCACTATATAGGTTTGTTAATTTAAATCAACTTGGAGAAACACCGTATGAAAAACATCACAATTCTAGCGATAACACTTTTCTCAGCAGTTATTGGCACTCAAAGTGCGCAAGCACAGTCCTGCTTAGATCTTGGCGGAGTTGCCATTGCAAACTTCTACGCGCAGGGCGAGGGAGAGCCAATCATCATCTCAGCGACTCTAATTGGAAGCGTTCAAAACGCTGCAGGCAAAATAACGGCGCAACGAACAACAGCAACCGGTATGGAAATGGACATGGAACACTATTTTGGCCGGACAGACGGCGGCTCAATAACCACAAAAGACTTAGGTATCCTCACTGCCGTCTCAGGCCGGCCCGGCCGCTTCATGATCGAAATTACTTATGAAATCCAGAATGGACAATCAAGAGGCACACTCAAAGGCTATCAGGGTAGCTTCAAAAGCTTTGGGCTTGTCGACTTGCGAAATGAGTCCGATATGAAAGGACTTGTCCGTTACGAAGGCAATATCTGTAAATAGGCTTTGGACAATGTTTTGAGCTGGTGGATCATCAATTGTGGTGCTCCACCAACAAACCAACACGCAATTTAGGAACCACAATGAGCGCAACACTAAATATAGGCTACCAGCCCCAAATCATTTATACGATGATTCGCGTCATAGATCTCAAAAGATCCGTATTCTTTTATACGCAGATCTTAGCAATGAATGAGTTTCGCCAGCAGGATTAACCTGAAGGCCGTTTCACCTTAGTGTTTGTTGGTTATGGTGACGAGTTTTCCAATTCAACAATAGAGCTTACTTACAACTGGGATCAAACCGACTATTAGCACGGAACAGGATTTGGTCATATCGCCATAGGAATCGAGGACATGCATATTACCTGTGACTATCTAACATCCAATGGAATTAATATTCTTCGCGCCCTGGGACCTATGGCCGACACAGATACTAATGGTATCTGTGATGTGATCGCCTTTATTGAGGATCCAGACGGTTACAAAATTGAGCTGGTTGAGGCACGTTAGCGAGCTTCTCGGCAATTTTTCTAAAAATTAAAATGCAACGCTGAACGAGAAACAACTAACCGTGAGAACGACATCAGCGGCTGATTGAACAGCGTCTTTATCCCGCCCGAAAGCTAATTAAAAAGGCGGCTCTACCGGAAATAAAAATCGACCTGAAGCAGGATCTACCGCTTTGCTTAAAAGCGCTACTACAGGCTAACAAGAATCGGGCACAAGTCCGCAGTCTAAAAATAGGCTACTAAATTCTAATCGGAGAAAATAAAAGATGATCTATGTAAGTATAAGAATCATCAACGAAGGTTTTTCCAAAGAAGACAAAGAAAAGGTGATTTCTTGAGTGAAAGACATTCTAAAAAAATATACCAAATAAAAACCAAGCTACAAAGGTCGTAATTATAGGAGAGTCCTAGCTGTTGCTGCTGGTCCTGATTTAGAAAGCCTAGACTGCCTTTGTTTTTTATCGGGCTAGTTTCTGTTCCAATGTTTGGATATGGTGTTGTAACTGATCGCGATCGAGGTCCAGCGGTGATGCCAAACTCGCTATACAGCTATCATGCTCCGCATCATCAAATGCCTAAATGCCCTCGTCCTCTCCAGTTTGTGACTCATCAATCTCAAGGTCTAGAAATGCGTCAGAATTATCGTTACTGGATTTCTCGCCATGGGTCTTGCCGGTCATTTACCTAATCCTCTTTTAGCTCAGTCAAAGCATCATCACTGCTCAGGTCTTTAATGACGCGAGTTTTGTGCTCTGTGCTTAAGGTTTAGACTGCTTTAAAATTTTGCGCCATTAATGAATCTCGAATCGAAGAATTATGGTCAAACAGTTTGATTGATAGGAAAGCAGAAAAGAAAGGAGACAGCCCGAAAGGGAGAGTGGACGGGTGGAAGGGAGAGCGAGTCAGCTAGAACGACAACCAAGTAGCCAAGCAAATAGACCGCTTACTCATTCAAGCGCAGCGCATTCAGGCCCAGCTGTCAGAATTACTGAAAACTCGACAAAGGCATCTCCGTGCCCTTCAATGCCTCAACCGCGCGATTCTGGCTAAGGTAGCAGTTGCCAGACAAGTATTTAATGAAGTCAGTCGGTTGCAGTCTATCCATTATTGGTCCTTTAACTTCAGAAAGATGCAGCGATATACCAAGTTCGGACAGGGTATCGTTGATTTTCGTCAAGGTTTCGAGCGCACTCATATCAACCGCGTTAACGGCTGTAAACATCAGGATCACATGCTCAACTTTTGACTGCTTTGAAACCAGCTTGAAGATAAGTTCTTCTAGATAACGAGTGTTCGCGAAATAAAGGCTTTCGTCGATTCTTATAGAAAGAAGGTTTTCAAAAGTCTCCACGTTATGGCGTTTAACATTACGAAAATGTTCTGAACCCGCCACCCGACCAACCACCGCCACATGAGGCTTTGAAGTTTTATACAAATGAATCAGTACTGAGGCTAACACACCCGCTGCGATTCCGAATTCCACACCCACCAATAAAGTCAGTGTCAACGTGAAAAAAACAGCCGTAAAATCCGCTTTGGAGTACTGCCATGATTTGCGCAACATGGAAAAATCAACAAGTGGAATGACCGCAACTAAAATTATCGCTGCAAGACTAACTTTCGGTAGCCAAAACAAAAGTGGAGTGAGAAACGATGCAACCACGGTTACCAGTATTGCCGTAATCAAACCCGCCGCAGGTGTTGCAGCACCCGCATCAAAGTTTACTACCGAACGAGAAAATCCGCCGCTAACAGGAAACCCACCAAAAAAAGACGTGACGATATTGGCACTGCCAAGACCGACTAATTCTTGGTCAAGATCGATTCGTTCGCGGCGCTTTGCCGCCATTGTTTGGGCAACCGATATCGATTCTACGAAACCAATAATTGCGATCAAGGCCGCTGAGCCAACTAGGCTGCTAAATAGCTGCGCGTCTATCTGAGGTACTTGAAATTTTGGTATGCCACTAGGAATTTCTCCCAACAACTGTAGTCCATATAAATCCAGCCGCCAAATATAAGCCACTAAACTTGATATGATAACGATAAAGACAGGCCCAGTTCTAGACACCACTTTTGCGAAATAACTTGGCAAACCAATCTTCACTAGCAGCCATTCCATTCTAGCCTTGCACCAAAGAATAAACCCTATTGAAACAATCCCAAGACCGAGCGCAATTAAATTAGTTTGGTGTATTGATTCAAGTAAAGACAGCCCGAGGCCAATTAAGTTATGACCCTCGCTTTCTATGCCAAAGAGATGCTTCAACTGACTCATCCCAATTATGAGAGCGGATGCTGTCACAAAAGCACTGATGACCGGGTAGGACAGAAAGTTTGCCATAAAGCCTAGCCGGAATAGGCCGAGAAAAAACAAACCGATGCCTGACAGCAAGGCTAAAACGAAAGCAGCATTTAAAATTTCGGCTGGGTCTTCTATTGGCAATTTTGCAAGTGCCGCGGCCGTCATTAATGAAATAACAGCTACTGGCGCCACCGATAGTGTATTGCTGGTACCAAATACCGAATAAACCGCCAGCCCAAAAATACTGGCATAAAGCCCGGTTTCGGGAGGGAGGCCAGCAACCAGAGCAAGGCCTAACGATTGAGGTATAAGCATAATCGCCACTATTAAGGCAGCGACAGAGTCATCCATTAAATTAGCGCCAGTATAATGGGGCGCCCAGCGGCTCATAGGAATATAACGAGCTATGGGAGATTTTTTTGCCAATTTATTCTCTTATTCAATTCAGATTTATATCGAGATGAAGAGCGCTGCCATAGCCAAGTGATCAGTATCTGTATAACTAGGAGATCAGTATCGGCATGCAGCTGACTTACAGTTATTATTCTTGTCAGTCGTCATTGCATTGGCATTAAAATACATTTGGCGACGCTAAAAAAATTTATCCTCGCTCAAGCAAACGCCGTAAATCTATGATCGCCGCATTTGCCCTGGAGATATAATTTGCCATGGTTAGTGAATGATTTGCAAAAACTCCAAATCCTGAGCCATTTAAAATGACCGGGAAAAAAAGCGGCCGCTGGCTTTCTTCCATCTCTCTTATTATTTGCCTAAGACTAGCAGTGGCATTTTTATCAGCCAGCACGTCTTCAAAATCTAGTTCGACTGCTTTGAGGAAATGCATAATCGCCCAAGTTGCACCTCGCGCCTCATAAAAAACATCGTCAATTTCTAGCCAAGCTGTCTTTCTTTTCTGCTCATTTGGCGTAGGGGTCGATTGTGCAGCGCCGTTGTCACCAGCTGTATTGGTGTTAATTTTCTGCTGGCCGACTGATTCGCTTAAGTTTTGCGAAAGGCTTCCCAAACTTAATTCAACATATAATAACCAGCTCGCTAAATTGTCTGCTCTAGCATAGAACTGAGCATCGGTATTGCTAGGATCTGAGATTCTAGCGAGGTAAGAATAAAGGCTATTTATAGCAACTCGGTACTCAGATTCAGCGGCAGGAAATAACCAACTTGTATTATCAACACTGAATCTTGGAAAGGCTATTTGTAAATCTGGATCTTCTGTAGATTGGGACTGAGAACGACTAAACCCTTCTCTCAATGACCTGGAAAGATCACGAACCTGTTTTAAAACCCCTAGCTCCCAGCTGGGAATATTATCTAGATAGAGCCCCGGAGGCATCACGTCGTTACTCAAATAGCCGCCAGATTTATCTAACATAGTTTCTGACACTTTTATCAACGTAGCAGTCATCGAAGTGCCGGTAACGATGCTGTTGCCTGAGATCGCTAGCTTATCCGATACGTTGTCGCTCACTGAAAATGGTTCTGGCTCACCGCTCCAGTAAATCCCAATCAACAATACCCAACTCGCAAGCAGGACGAAGGCTAATAAAATTAGTTTCTTAAGGCCTCCGTTACTTGGGCTGAGTTTTTCTTTAAACCGCTGCCATCGGCTTGTCTGTGCTTGTTCAATTATCATTTATTGCTCCGCCTTAGTCGGCATCCGCAAACGAATACTGGTTCGACCAGCAAGTTCGATATTGCCGCGTAATCGATATCCCAATACGGCCTCTCTCATGACACTGAACATCCAACGTGCCAGCTCGTCATTAGGTGCAGTAATAAGAAAGAATGCCTCTGCTTGTTTTGCTTGAACGGCAATTTCTTGCAGCCGTCGCTGTGCCTGTTCGCTTCGAGCGGTCATCTCGGCAGCATCAAACCTGAAGAATAGGTCATTTGACTTCATCTCTGCCGTTAAAGCCAGCTCTACTCCAGCTATGCTAGGATGATCCTGGTCAACAAACCGGGCACGATCAAGCATCGTTTCTGATTCTACGAAGAGGCCGCGCCGCATAGCCTCTTCGGCGAGCTGCAAATAACGTAAGGTTATGTTTTGAATGCCATCAAGGGCAATTGCGTTATTGGGCTCAGTAGCAAGAACCTGCATGAATTTACCATGAGCGCTATCATCGACCGGGGTAAGCAATCTATCTGCATCTAAAGCCTGCAAGGCTGCATAGAGAAGGTCCGGCGTCGATATTTTTCTACTGCCTCCGCTTCCAACAAATACTTCAGCGCTTGAAATCACTCTAATTTGAGGGTCTTTGATCCTTTCCTCAGACGGTTTAGTTCCACCCTTAGTCAAACCGACAGGGCTACTGCAACTAATCAGCAGAACCCCTAGCAGCAGAGGTAATAGGGGAAATCTCAAACCGAGCATAGAAGATCCATTAGTTAAGAAGTTCAGAAAAAGGAATAAATCGAAGCGATGCACCAACCTTTACTTGGGTATGCGGCGGCACTACAGCTAAGCCATCAGCGTGGCTGAGCGATACACTAACCCCCGAGCTTTGATTTGCATAAGGGGCCAAAGTCGACTCACCGTCGGATTCATTCAAAGACACCCGAAGATATTCTTGTCGCGCGCCAGACTCAGGCGCTGCGAACCCCGCCTTTATAAAAAACGATTGAAAGCCGATATTTTGGCAACCCAACATCTTTAACAAAGAAGGCCTTACCAATAACGCAAAAGTTACAAACGCTGACACTGGGTTTCCGGGCAGTCCGAAAAACTGCGCACTGCCAATTTTTCCGCTCGCAAAAGGCTTGCCCGGTTTAATAGCTAACTTCCACAGCTCAATTTTACCAAGCGCCTCAACAGCCGCTCGGACATGATCTTCCTCACCAACCGAAACACCGCCGGTGGTGACAATGCAATCTACAGATTTAGAAGCTACTTCAAGCATTGACTGAGTAGATTCTAAATCATCTTTAAGCACACCCATATCCAAGACTTCTACTTGCAAGGACTCAAGCAAGGCCCGCAGCGCAAAATAATTTGAATTATAAATTTGCCCCGGAAGCGGTTTGGCTCCTGGCTGAATTATCTCATCGCCGGTGGTTAACAAAGCAACCTTAAGTTTCCTGCGGACCCGTATCTCAGCCTGGCCGATGGATGCCAACACACCTAAATCTTGAGCTCGAAGTCTATGCCCCTGACAAAAGAGTGTTACCCCTGTCTCGATATCCTCTCCAGCCTTACGCAGATTCTCGCCGGGCTTTGCGGTTTGCAAAACAGTAACAATACCATCGCCGGCACTGCAATTTTCCTGCATCACCACAGCATCAGCACCGGGCGGCATAGGTGCGCCAGTAAATATTCGAGCAGCCTGCCCAAATGATAAATCTGTACCCACCTCCCCTGCAGCAATACGCTGCGTTACGGCTAATTGCTGTGGCGCTAGATTAGTGTCTTTGGCAAGCACCGCATAGCCATCCATTGCGCTGCTGGCATGGGGTGGCACATTTATCTGCGCTATGCAGTCCCCCGCCAGAACTCGCCCTAAAGCCTCTTCGATAGGAATATCTTCGTCTTCAGTAATGGGCTTTAGCGTCTTCAGCAAATGTGCAAAGGCTAAGTCTATGGGCGTAAGTGATGAGTTCATGTTTGAGCGGTCTACTCTTGGTACTCTAATTAAGATTAAGAACTAGGATTACACTTCACTTTTAGATGAAGCCGTGCAGATTGATTGCTAGGATTTATTTTTATTGGCATACAAAGATTTCACAGTTTCCTTAAGTTCTCCATGCCATGACTTTTGCTTAATCCCAAACGTATCAGATATCTTTTTACTTGAAAGTGTTGCGCTGTGAATTTCTGGTGCACGCACGTCGCGCTCGATAATTTTTTTATTATCCAATAACTGATAAATCTGCTCGTCATGATTAGCCGCATATTTTAACGTCTGCTCGGCAAACTCGCTTTCAGTTTTAGTTTCCAAGCCACTGTAATGGTAAAGCCCCCAAACATTTGCAGCACAATCAATCTGTTGGGCTATAGCTAAAATTGCCGCCGCTAAATCACCGGTATGGGTAGGACTAAATCTTCGCCGCTGCACTTGCAACTGGCCATCGTTTTTAATAGCCGAACGAATCCAAGACTTAATAAGACCTTTCTTATATCTGCCAAACAACCACCCAGATCTAATAATCACATGAGAGGCATGTTGCTGAACAGCTAACTCCCCCTGCAAAGACGCAATACCGTAGACACCAATCGGATTAGGTTCATCATTTTCGTTATAGCCTAAGCGCTTCTCGCCATCAAAGACATAAGGGTTTGACAGATGGATCATCGGGACATTTAGATGATTACAAATTTCTGATAGTGCGGCAGGCAGGTAAGTATTTATTCGGTAGCAGCGATCTTGGACTTTCTCTGCCCTGTTCAAGGCGCTGTGATTACCTGAGATAAAATCTGCCATATTGATGAGCTGATCAGGGTCATAGTCAGTGATCATTTTGGCGATAGCAACTTCATTGCCTTGCTCAAAATGCTTATCCGCAGGCGCCAAAAATCGAATCTTACGACGGCGTAGGATTTCAACCAATTCTTTTCCTGTAGGGCTGTTCACACCAACCAGAAACAGCTTCACACACAAATCCTATTTATCTAAGTAGATTAACAACATAGCCTATCAATAAGGGAATATTAACTCCGCTCAATAAGAGGTGCAAGCCAAGCGTTGTTGTGCTGTCGAGACGTGTTTTTCACCAAGAACAATGAACTCGCCGGGGTTCTCGCTAGAAAATAGAGGGGGTCGCCGAGTGGCTGCCCCTTTTGTTTTAGGCTTTTTTTAAGGTTTAACAGCGATTAGAATGGAATGTCGTCGTCAAAGTTATCAAAATTTGATGGTGCTGCCTGCCCAGAAGCAGCCTGAGGCGCCGATCGCGGGGCACTTTGTGGTGCTTTTTGTGACTGCTGAGACTGACCGAAGGAATTTCCACCACCCTGCTCCATTCCGCCACCCTGCTCCATCGCACCGCCGCCGCGAGAATCTAGCATTTGCATTTCACTAGCCACGATTTCCGTCGTATAACGCTTAACCCCATCCTGCTCCCATTGACGGGTCTGCAAGCGTCCTTCCAAATAGAGCTTGCTGCCTTTTTTAATATATTGCTCAACAATTTCGGCTAAGCGGTTGAAGAAAACTACTCGATGCCATTCGGTTTTTTCTTGCTGCTCACCGTTGCCTTTGTCTTTCCATGTCTCACTCGTCGCAATAGAGACATTAGCTACAGCGTTACCATTAGGCATATACCTAACTTCAGGATCATTACCAACATTGCCCACCAAAATTACTTTATTAACGCCTCGACTTGCCACATTGACCCCCTCAAATTTGATTTACCTATATGAGTATAAGTTTAACCCATGGCCGCTGGCTTGAGAAATTTTCGAGTAAATTAACTATAAAGACACAACAAAGAGTCAGGACCTTTGCTCTGAGCATCGTAATTGAAGATAATACGCGGTTTCCCCACTCCAACCGAGACCTGCATGGATAAGATTGTTGTACGTGGTGCACGCACCCATAATCTGAAAAACATCAACGTAACGATTCCACGAGATAAACTTGTGGTTATCACTGGCCTTTCTGGCTCAGGAAAATCGTCTTTGGCGTTCGATACACTCTATGCAGAGGGCCAGCGGCGCTATGTAGAGTCCCTGTCTACTTACGCACGGCAGTTTTTGTCGATGATGGAAAAGCCCGATATTGATCATATTGAGGGTCTATCACCCGCTATCTCTATAGAACAAAAATCGACCTCTCATAATCCGAGGTCAACCGTCGGTACAATTACCGAAATCTATGATTACCTGAGACTGCTGTTCGCAAGGGTCGGCGATCCTCACTGCCCTGAACACAACGTCAAATTGGAAGCACAGACTGTCAGCCAGATGGTAGACAAGGTCATGGCCCTGCCAGACGATTCTCGAATCATGGTGCTTGCGCCTATGATCAGAGAGAGGAAAGGCGAACATTTACATGTGTTTAGCGAACTTCGCAGCAGCGGATTTATTCGTGCACGAGTAGACGGCTTAGTCTGTGAGATTGAGTATCCACCCGAACTTGAAAAAAATAAGAAACATTCTATCGACGTCGTCATCGACCGCCTCAAAATCAAACCAGGCTTAGAACAGCGCTTAGCTGAAAGTTTCGAGACCGCAATCCAGCTTGCTGACGGTTTAGCCGTGGTCAGTTTTATGGATGAAGGTGACAAGGAGGGCAAAAAAAGCAAGAAAGATGAGACTGAAGATCTAGTCTTCTCCTCTTTATTCGCCTGCCCTCAATGTGGCCACAGTATTTCTGAGCTAGAGCCAAGACTTTTTTCCTTTAACAATCCAGCTGGAGCCTGTACCGGCTGTGACGGGCTTGGTTTAAAGCAGTTTTTTGATGAATCACGAATTGTAGTGGACGAAGCCTTGGCCCTTGCTGAAGGTGCTATTCGCGGCTGGGATCGGCGCAATATTTACTATTTTCAAATGCTTAACTCACTGTCCAAGCATTACGGCTTTAGCGTGGACGTCCCATTTGAGCAGCTTTCTAAAAAACATCGAAGCTATATTCTAAACGGCAGCGGCAAGGAAGTGGTCGACTTTCACTACGTCAATGACCGTGGCGACACAGTAACCAGAAGCTATCCGTTTGAGGGAATCCTTCCCAATATGGAGCGCCGGTATAGAGAGACCGAGTCGAATCATGTGCGCGAAGAGCTGTCTAAGTATCTTAGCTCGCAGTCATGCCCGGATTGCGCAGGCACTCGGCTCAAAAAGGATGCCCGCTTTGTTTTACTAAAAGGATTAAATCTACCCGGCATCACCGAGATGACAGTGGCACAGTCTTCCGATTACTTTCGTAAGCTCAAGCTTACAGGCACTAAAGCAAAGATTGCTGACAAAATCCTAAAAGAGCTACAAGACAGATTGAAATTTTTAGTAGATGTTGGCCTTAACTATCTTACCTTGAGCCGCAGCGCCGACACACTATCAGGTGGTGAAGCACAGCGCATTCGTCTAGCCAGTCAGATTGGCGCTGGCTTGGTGGGAGTTATGTACATACTTGACGAGCCTTCTATCGGCCTTCACCAGCGAGATAATGACCGTCTTTTAAAAACATTGTTTCATCTGCGAGATTTAGGCAACACTGTGATAGTTGTTGAGCACGATGAAGAAGCCATTTGCAACGCAGACCATGTGATTGATATTGGTCCTGGCGCTGGCGTGCATGGCGGCGAAATAGTTGCGCAAGGCACTGTCGAGGACATCAAGAAGTCAAAACGCTCGCTAACCGGCAAGTATCTCTCAGGTGTTGAATCGATAGCGATTCCAGCACAGCGAACTGTTAACAAAGAAGGCAAAACTTTAGAGCTGCTAGGTGCCAATGGCAATAACCTTCAAAACGTCAATTTAAGCATTCCAATCGGATTATTCACTTGTATCACAGGTGTTTCAGGCTCGGGTAAATCAACACTAATCAACAGCACGCTATATCCCATTGCCGCCACTAAGCTAAACAATGCAACCACCCTTACGCCTTCAGCCTACGACGAAATAAAAGGCATCGATGCCTTGGATAAAGTTGTCGATATTGATCAGAGCCCAATTGGTCGCACGCCAAGATCGAATCCCGCTACTTACACCGGAATCTTTACCCCTGTGCGCGAATTGTTTGCTGGCACCCAAGAGGCAAGAACTCGAGGCTATAAGCCTGGGCGCTTTAGCTTTAATGTCAAGGGTGGTCGCTGCGAAGCCTGCCAAGGTGACGGCATGGTAAAAGTTGAAATGCACTTTCTGCCAGACGTTTACGTTTCCTGCGATGTTTGCCGTGGCAAACGATATAACCGGGAAACTTTAGAAGTTCGCTATAAAGGTAAAAACATCAACGAAGTGCTAAGCATGACTATAGAAGATGCTCGCGTGTTCTTCGATCCCGTGCCTGCCATTGCGCGAAAGCTACAGACCTTGATAGAGGTAGGCCTTTCTTATGTCTGCCTAGGACAAGCTGCAACTACACTTTCCGGCGGTGAAGCTCAACGAGTTAAACTATCCCGTGAGCTGTCAAAACGAGACACCGGCAAGACCCTATATATCCTCGACGAACCTACCACGGGCCTACATTTTCACGACATCAAGCAACTATTAGCCGTGCTTCATCATCTGCGCGATCAAGGCAATACAATCGTAGTTATAGAACACAACCTAGATGTTATTAAGACTGCTGACTGGATAGTCGATTTGGGTCCGGAAGGCGGCAGTGGCGGCGGCAAAATTATCGCCAAAGGCACCCCTGAGGACGTTGCAGAATCTAAAAAATCCCATACTGGCACCTATATTAAGAAGATTCTTGCTGCTAACAAGAAAACATAATA
>JBLHVT010000060.1:0-18563 GCA_047628735.1 Glaciecola sp. | reverse complement strand
TTCAACTCGGTGCTGTTTGCCACCACTCTTTATAACCGCGTACATAAATATCTCCAAAACCCGCTTTTAAACTGGGGAGCGAACCAAAACCTACCCATCTCTATAGGGGCGGGCATTTTACGGGATACAAATGTGCTTATCAAGTGAAATGGAGTTAAGAGCGTGATTATTATCAAGAGTGGCCCAGAACACTAGAAACAGCTTCAAATTCCTCAATAGCCGTCAACCCCAGCCAACTTGACAGGGTCTGATAGGCTCCCTAGCATGCACGTTCGAATTAGAAGGCTAGTTCTAAGACGAGCTTTATCACGCAGACATCAATTAACCAGTAAGCAGCGTCAAAAAAATGTATCAGCAAATCCGATCGCTTATCCAAGCTGACCTCGACAAGGTAAATCAGTTCGTTGTGGACCAACTCTACTCCGAAGTTGCCCTGGTCGAAAGTATTGGTCACTATATTGTCGATGCCGGAGGCAAACGCTTGCGGCCAATGCTCGTTCTACTGAGTGCAAAAGCCTGCGGGATCAAATCTGATCAACACATAAACATGGCGGCCGTGATTGAGTTTATCCACACCGCGACACTGCTTCACGATGACGTCGTGGACATGTCCACACTGCGGCGTGGTCGGCCTACCGTAAATGAGCAGTGGAACAATCCTTCTAGTGTTCTCGTTGGCGACTTTATTTACTCTAGGGCTTTTCAAGTTTTGGTGAATGTTGGTGATATGCGAATCATGGAGATCATGGCAAACACCACAAATAAAATTGCCGAAGGGGAAGTGCTTCAACTTATCAGCAAAAGCAATCCAAACTCGACTGAAGAGCTTTACTTGCAAGTTATCAAGAATAAAACCGCAATATTGTTTGAGGCTGCCGCCATGAGCGGGGCAATGCTGTCCGGAGCAGACGAAAATAAAGTCAACGCCTTAGCCGAATACGGCCTGCAACTTGGCCTAGCATTTCAACTAATCGATGATGCCTTAGATTATATGGGCGATGCTCAAGAACTAGGTAAAAACGTTGGCGATGATCTCGCGGAAGGAAAATCGACCCTGCCATTAATTTATACGATGGCCAACGGCACTGCCGCTGACCGGGATCTGATTCAGCAAAGCCTGCGCGCAGAATCTCTTGCCCCTCAGCAACTCCAAGAAGTAATAGCGCTGGTCAAAAGCAGTGGCGCTTTGGACTACACCAAAGAATTAGCCGGCACAAAAACCGCAGCGGCGGTCAAAGCCTTGGAAGTGCTACCTGATTCAGAATATAAAACAGCTCTTCAAGAGTTAGTCGAATTTTCGCTCAATCGTAAAACCTGACAATGGGAAACCGCTATGTTTAAACTTGCTAACACGCCAGCACCAGAACCAATCATGGAAACCTTGGCGAAGGTAGAAGAATTCGAAAAAACACCGTTAGCAGAACAATTTCCATTCACAGACAGTTACAATCTAATCACTGACAGTGCCGCCCGATTTGGTGATGACATCGCACTAGAATTCATGATGCAGGGCTTGCCTGACGAGCCAACCACCCAAGTCACCTTTAACCAGCTAAGCCAGCAAATTACTCGCAGCGCCAATCTACTAACCAAATTAGGCCTAAAAGCAGATGGCGCAGTTTCAATCATCATGCCCATCCTTCCTCAAACCCATTTCGCCATTTGGGGCAGCCAAGCTGCAGGCATCTCAAACCCAATTAATCCTATGTTAGAAGCCGAGCACATGGGCGAAATCATAACGGCCGCAAATTCAAGCATCGTTATCTGTTTAGGGAAATCTCAGCACGTTGATATCTGGGATAAGGTCGTCCTTGGCATCAAAGGCAATAAGAACATTACAACGGTAATCGCAGTAAATGTCCCAGGATTATGCGAACCCTTAGCCGCCACTGAATCCGAAAACGACTATGAAATCTTAGATTTTGAAACCGCGATTGCAGACCAGCCAAGTGACAAACTGACCAGCAAGCGAACATTTTCCGGCGACCAAATAGCGGCTTATTTTCATACCGGCGGCACCACAGGACGGCCAAAACTCGCCCAGCTAACTCATCAGAACATGGCCTTTCTTGGCCAGTTAATGCAAGTTTATACCGCCCACCAAGGCCGTCAGTCCATACTTTGTGGTCTTCCGCTGTTCCATATCTATGGCTGTATCATCCAAGGTGTTGCGGCATTTGCCGTTGGCTATAGAATTCTCTTGATGACCCCATCTGGATTTCGCTCACCGGAGGCAATGAAGAATTTTTGGAAGCACATCGATCGTTTTAAAATCACCAGCTTTGCCACTGTTCCAACCGTTTTAATGGCGCTTTCTGAACTACCAGTTGGTGAGTCAAACATTAGCGCACTGACCAACGTTAACTCTGGCGCTGCGCCATTATCTGAACCATTTAAAGTCAATTTCGAAAAACAACATAGCGTAGACGTCAGTAACGGCTATGGCATGACCGAAACCACAGCACTAATTTCAAGGGCACCGGCAAATCAGCCTCCCGGCAGTGTCGGTATGCGTATTCCTTATTCGCACATTCGTATTGTCCATCTTGATGATACGACGGTTATCAAAGATTGCGAATTAGGAGAAAGCGGCGTAATTATGGTCAAAGGCCCCCAAGTATTTGCAGGTTATAAAACTGACTCAGACAATAAACCCGCTTGGGTAGAAGATGGATGGTTCAATACCGGTGACCTGGGCTATTTAGACAGCGATGGTTTCCTGTACTTGTCAGGCCGCGCCAAAGATTTGATAATTCGAGGAGGCCACAATATTGACCCTGAGTTAATCGAAGAACCACTCAACGCTCATCCGGATGTTGCAGTCTCAATCGCCATAGGTCTGCCAGACAGCTATGCAGGCGAACTTCCCATGGCCTACGTTGTCAGAGTGAAGGGATCCGAAATAAACGCTGAGGAGCTTATCCAGCACTGTAAAGACAGCATGTCAGAGCGAGCAGCTATCCCAAAGAGAATCGAATTTATTGACACCATGCCGCTAACCGCCGTGGGCAAAATATTCAGACCGACCCTGCGCCAACAAATTACTGAAACTCTGGTTAAAGAGGTGCTCGCATTAAACAAACTATCAGCATCGGTTTCCGGTGAAATAGAGAAAAAACGTGGCTTGGTTATCAGTATCGATGTAGAAGATAAAACTACAATCGAGGACACTAGCGCTCTGTTCCAAAATTATATTTTCATTACACAGGTGAACTAAGATCTTGGATATTCTAATGCCTAAAAGTAGATTGTTATTTACTAGTGTATTACTAGCGTTTTTCCTTAATTCTTGCACCACCACAGGACTAAATGGCGGGACCCCTGCGCAGCGCCGCGATGGTGTTCAGTCCATGCGCCAGGACGTACTCAAAGAGCTATATGAATTAAAACCCGATACCCGCGCGCAGCTTAACAGCGCTGCCGGCTATGCAGTTTTTGCCAATGCCAATATCAATATCATCTTTGCCAGTTTCGGAGGTGGATACGGTGTTGTTCGGGATAACCAATCAAGCCACGATACCTATATGCGCATGGGAGAAATCGGCATTGGTTTAGGCGCTGGGGTTAAAGATTTTCGCGCAGTTTTTGTGTTTCACAACGCCGCCGCCCTAGCGCGGTTTATGGATGTTGGAGTGTCCGTCGGTGGACAAGCCGATGCAGCTGCCAAAGCTGGAGACCTAGGAGCTGCCGTCAGCGGCGAGGCCGTTTTGGACAATGTCACAGTATATCAATTAACTCAGAGCGGCTTAGCCCTGCAAGCCACTGTTAAAGGCACTCGCTACTGGCAGGATACAGACCTTAACTGAGCAAAATCGACTGACCTGGGCAGATTTGAATCAAACACTCTAAATCAGGAATGTAATTTGCCGTTATCTTGGCATCACGATGCTAATCCCGGGGCTCGAATCACGTAAAATTGTATTGCTGTTAATGATTCGAATCTTTTGCGAACTTGGCACATAGATCTCATCGTTAAGGGTAATTAACCGCTGCGCCGATTCTGCATAGCGCCGCGCCTCCTCGATATCACCCACGGCCAGGTAAACCTGCGCTAGTGCCATATAAAACTCCGGCTCTTCTTCCTTTAATTTCAACGCGCGACTAAATGACAGACGAGCCTGATACATATTTTCATCAGCAAAAGCTAGGCTGCCAATAGCGAAATGATAGTAGGGATTTTTTTTGTTAAAACGCTCAATCGCTTTTTGGTATTTTCGAGCTAAGCGCAGGTCACCTTTGTTAGTGTAAAACTTAGCCAGATTGTTGACAGCGGTGGCGTTGCGGTTGTCCAGATCGAATGACTGCTGGTAAGCATATTCGGCATACTCCGAATTATCGAGGCGGTTATAAGTGGTACCTATATTATTCCAGACAATAGACTTTTTAGGGTCGAGAAAAAGTGAATTTTTAAAATACTTCAGAGCACCCTCGTAGTCGCTTTTGATTAACGCCTCCACCCCGAGGTTGTTGAAATACAAAGCGCGGGCCTCGACGTCAGTGACAATAGACGACGTAAGCTGCTGCAAGGCGATCTCGGGAGTGAAGTCGACAACATAGCGCTTTTGAGCATTAAAGCGACCAGTGGCGTTGATATGCTGACTCAGCACCAACAGGTCACCCCGCCTGTCCCAGTTTGGCTGTACGGCTACAGTCTGAAAATCTGCATCGACCTCTAGGTATCTCGCCATTGCGATATACAAATTCATCACCGACAGACAATTGCCTTCACGGGCGTGAAAAGCTTCTACGGCGGTGTGGGTCTTCTGATCAGAATAGGTGATCCCGAGATAGTCCTGCCCATACAAGATATCTTGAATTTTTTCGACCCGGGTGACTTCACCATCGTAGGGCTTAACAATATCGTCCAACAGTGTTTTGATTTCATCTGAAAGATACAGCGGCTCAATTTCAATGAACTGATCGCTGTATTGATCGATAATATTGTTATGTAAATCCTGATCTAAAGTGAACGTGGTATCGATATCTATTGCAGAACAGGAGGTAAGCACAAACAACAAAAAGAAGTGCAACCCTTTAAGAGGAAGTCTTCTAACACGCGACCAGCAAGTCGGAAGACTTGCCAAAAAAAGCAATAAACCGCCACTATGATTGGTCATAATATTAATAGCTTTCATGTTTCTCTAATATCTAGCCGGTGTAGACCTGCCGGATGAGTCAATTTTCATAAACTGGTAACGGCCCTTTAAGAAACTTATGTCTGTTTCTTCAATATTCCGCAGAAGTGCCACCCACCCAGAATATTCCGCCACCTTGTTTAGGCTATTGCCTAGACCGGCGGTGTCTAAGCTTTCATTCAATCTGCTGGCATCTGAGCCCCAAGCTTTTGTATAGCGCGACGCTCGCTCTATTGAGTCATAGGCATAAACAAGCGCTGCTTTAGTTTGCGCAATTCGCATATTGTCTGCCGAGAGAAATCGCACTTCGTATTCAGCGCTAAAAGACAAGTCAGCAGAGTTCAATGTTTTCCATCTAACAAAGGTATCGATAACAACGCTTTTACTGACATTTAGATTACGGACGAATTTAAATGGCTGAGTATCGGCCTGCATTATTTCATAGCCCACGTCAGTGTCGCGAACAGACGAAGAAATTCGAACTGCGCCTTTACCATCAATATCTACAACAGCGTCCGAACGCAGTTGAGTAGACCTCTGAACAAAGTCAAAAAGTGACTTGGTGACAGAAACATCTTGTGTTGGCAAACGCCAACGCTTGTTTTGCTGATCCACCACGAGCAAACCTTGACCATCAAATTCCAAGGCGCTTATCTCAAACGCAACCTTTGCCGTCGCCCCCAGTGCAACACCACCTGGGACGATAACTTCTCTAATTGTAGATTGAGTAAATTCATCTCCTAAGGACTCATTGAGAAAGTTTGCAGGTTCATTGTTGGCAACGCCTAAGCCCCGCTGACGATCCGACACTCGAAATATCGAATCACTATTTCGCCTCACGCGCTGGCCCAAAAACTTAATCTCTGGAACATCTGACTTCGAAGCTCTAGCCCCCCGAGTGTCCAACCCCAGCCGCCTGCCAACTGTAGCGTAAAACTCACCCGCAATGCTCACGTTGTCATCTTGCAAATGCTTGACTAAAAAACCCGCGTTCAGAGCCACTGCAGCGACTAACTCTGCCCACTCTAACTCTTCTCGATAATAGCTCAGTAGAACACGCTGGGATGCTGGCCGCTGCAACCAATTAGAAATAAAACTTTGCTCGCCTGAGTCATTAGAACAATCTGCACAAACAATAATCGCTAGCGCAGCAATTTGTTGAGCTTGAAAATCGGCTTCCCAGTTAAGCAGTTCATCTGTTCCTGGAAAGCTCCCTATGGGCAGGTCAGCAAAGCCACCTAAGCGAGGTTGGTCAGGACGGGGGCCTGCCGTATCGCGTGCGTTTAGATTCTGGCTCACCAGTACACCTTGGTTTAAAAGCGTCTGCCTCAACCCCTCTAACAAAGGGTCTGACAAGCGGGCAAAAGTAGAGGGCTCAGCCGCCAAAGCAATTGCCGACCAACCAAATCCTATGAGCACTAGCCCCAGCTTGAAGTTCGAGGCAGCTATTTTACTCGCCACATTACTACGAGCACTATTTACTGCAGGCATCGTAACTCTCCCCTCTGCGCGTTCTTAATAAGTTTTCCCGCAAATCTGTCACATAGCCCGGCTCTCCAAAATAATGCAGCGGCTGAGCCAGCTCTGTAATCAGGCGCTGCGCCTCATCAAAATCCTTAGCGGCAATCGAGTATTTAATTGTTTGTTCCATAATAAAGTTGTCAGCTGGCAACAAGTCGAATGCCTTACTTTGATACTCTCTACCTAGCGTCCAATCCTGTCCTTCGAGCAAATAGAATTCAGCCATGGCTAAATTTGCTTCCGCACTGTTAGGGCTTAATGCCACCGCACGTTCGAACTGAGCTTTCATCGCGGAGAGTATTGATTGACGTTGGCCGAATGGGTAACTCTTTTCACAGCTTTCTAGTTCAGCCTCCCAGTATTCTCCGTAGTCCAGCATGATTTCCAAATCATTAGGGCCTGACTCCAAAGCCAATTCAAAATAGCGTGCTATTTCTTGGTCGCGTCCCTCCAGCTCTTGGTATCTCAATGCATCACCTAACCCAGAATACGCGCGAGGCGCAGGTGACCCAGCATCAATTACTGACTGAAAAAACAACTCGGCCGCCTCAGTTTTACCAGCATTAAGCGCCAACTCGCCCATCATTAATCCCAGCTCCATTTCATCCACATGCTGTGGTTCTAGATTTTCCAACTGAGTGAGATCAGCAACCCGAACGAGGCCAGTTTGGTTAGTAGTTGTTAGCAGGTAGTTTTCAAATTCCTCATCCAACTGCGCTGTCGTCACCGAAAAAGATTGATCAAAAGCATAACGAGGATTACGACCCTCCAACAATAAAGCCAGATAATTCCTTAGCTCGTCCCTTCTATCGATAAACTCAGGCTCTTCATAGGCATGCAAAAAGTAGTACAGCAGAGCTTCCGACTTCAAATTTGCGATCTGTATCATCCGCGGGGAAGCCAACGCCTCATCTCGGTAAAAAAGCCTGTCCATTGCCAGCAAGTAATTCACCTTCGCTAGCACCTGATTGCTATTTTGAATCGGTTTAGAAAATTCAGCTTTACCTCGCGTAATAGCTATCCGCGCCAAATACGCAGCTAAACCTTCTTCATACCACCGCGGTAATCGCAGGTCAGCGAAATTCTTTTCAAGAAAATGGGCATACTGATGCAGAGCGGCTGATTGAGAAGAGTTGAGACTAGGCATAAAGGCCATGAAATTATGGCGAGGAGTTGGGTAGAAAAGCGCTAGCTCCTCGGAGGAAGTGAAATGGGAAAAGCTTTTTTCATCTTTAAATAGATAGACGATATTAGAGACATTGGCGGTGGCAAAGTTTAACTCGCCGCTAATATTAAATGCGGCAACCTGCCTCCACATTTCTAATTCATTTGCGACCCGTCGAGTTTGGCGACTTGAAACTTGACTGAAGAAAATAAAATTGGGGGTCGATAGCGTGAACCATCTGTCTTCAAGTAGATTTTGCTGAGCGGCCGATGAAAACATCAGAAACCACACTATTGCCGCTGCAAAAGCGCGTATTAAAGGCTGTATCGCCAGCTGTCTGGTAGCTATTAAATTCCTCATGACCATAAAATAAGCGCCGTTTGAATTAATGTTAATCTGTCGCTAGCACTGCATCATCAAGTCTCAAAATTAAAACCAGTGCTAAGGGCTGAAAAATAGAGGAGCAACGTCATTCCTCTGTCAGCTCTCATCAGCCAAAAGCACCTGACATTAGCTATAGCTACATTGAAGGATAATTAGGCCCGCCACCACCCTCAGGCACTACCCAATTTATATTTTGGGAAGGATCTTTGATATCACACGTTTTGCAATGTACGCAATTCTGAGAATTGATTTGAAAACGCTTTTCCCCATCCTCCTCAACTATCTCGTAAACACCAGCCGGGCAATAGCGCTGAGCCGGCTCATCGTACTTGGGCAAGTTTATCGACAATGGAATTGAAGGGTCTTTTAGCTGCAGATGCACAGGCTGATTTTCGGCATGATTAGTGTTGGATAAAAATACCGAAGACAATTTATCAAAGCTGATAACGCCGTCGGGCTTCGGATAGTCAATTTTAGGACTCTGCGATGCCTCCATTAATGACTCATGGACAAGGGATTTGTCATGGACAGTAAAAGGAGACTTGCCGAATAAAATATTCTGTTCTATGAACGTTAGCGCGCTACCCAACCAAAACCCAAACTTATGAACGCCAGGACTAAAGTTACGTGTTTTATGCAATTCCTGTTGCAAGTCGGACTCTCTAAAGCGCACCGCATATTCTGTTAGATCACTAGTCTGTTGATCTTTACTGAACTCAGCAAAAAGTGTTTCGGCCGCGATCATGCCAGATTTCATGGCTGTGTGGCTGCCTTTTATCTTAGCTGCATTTAAAGTGCCTGCATCACAGCCAACCAGCAGGCCGCCGGGGAAGTGCATTTTAGGCAGCGAATTTAAACCACCTTTAATAAGAGCTCTAGCACCGTAACTTAGGCGTTTTCCACCCTCAATATATTGTTTAATTACTGGGTGATGTTTGAATTTTTGAAACTCATCAAATGGACTTAAATGAGGGTTTTTATAACCAAGATCGACAATTAAACCCAACGACACTTGATTATCTTCAACGTGATACAAAAAACCCCCGCTTGTGCCCGCGTAACTGTCGCCCACCAATGGGTAGCCTGAAGTGTGAACGACCAGCCCTTCCTTGTGATTCTCTGCTGGTATTTCCCAAACTTCTTTTAAACCAATACCGTACTGCTGAGGGTCGCTGTCCTTAGCTAAATCAAATTTGGAAATTAGCTCCTTTCCTAAATGACCGTGACAGCCTTCAGCGAATACGGTGTATTTTGCGTGAAATTCAAAACCAGGTTCAAATGACGGCTTATGCTCACCGTTTTCGGCAACGCCCATGTCACCGGTGGCCACCCCTTTAACACTGCCATCTTCGTTATACAGAATTTCAGCTGCAGCAAAGCCTGGAAAAACTTCCACTCCCAGCTCTATCGCTTGCTCACCCAGCCATTTGCACAGGTTGCCCAGCGAGATAATGTAATTGCCATGATTATGCATCGGTCTTGGGACAATTAGGCCAGGAAACTTAAACTTGGATTGCGCGCCTGGCAGATAATAAACATCGTCACCGGTCACGGCGGTGTTCAAGGGAGCACCACGCTCCTTCCAGTCAGGGAAGAGTTCGTTTAACGCGCTCGGCTCAAATACCGCACCTGAGAGAATGTGCGCGCCCACCTCTGAGCCTTTCTCCAAAACACAAACTGACAATTCTTTGCCAGATTCCTTTGCCATTTGCATGAGACGGCAGGCTGTTGACAAGCCTGCAGGACCCGCGCCCACAATGACCACATCAACTTCCATTGATTCGCGTTGCATAGTTTTGCCTCTATCTATCTGAATTGTATGGATCTAATAAGATTTTAGGCTTGAATACGCCCAAAAACGAGTTCATCAGAAATGACGCTATTATCCTCCAATAGCGCTTCTATCGCAAAACTGGCATCGCGTACTGCCAATTCCCAAGACAATAAAGCTAAACGGCCCGCCCCTCAGCTAATCCATCCTTTTCGCCACTGATTATTCGCGACTTTTTCATCAGCATATTCAGCCTGAGAGACGCGGCTAGCCCAATAAGGTCCTACCTTAACTTGCCATTAGGCCTGCCGCATAAGACCGCGCTCGAAACGTTATAGCGAACACCGTCAAAAGCTCAAACCACCCCAGCCCTAAAGAAAGTCTAAATTATGTCGATTTCTATATTCTTACTGTAACGACGAATATACGTTCAAAAGCCCAGATTATGGCACTTTTGCCTCCACATTCGTACAATTTGTCACAGTTTCAAAGGGCTTGCAGCGCTATAATTTAAGGCTTCATATCGATAGCTGAATGAATTCTCTGACATCAAATGAACGACTGTAATCTGTGAGCCGTTCTTCTTCGTTTGAACAGTTATTAGATAACACACATGTTTTACCAAAAAAATTGTCCGGAGTGACCCATGGCGCGACGCCTATCAAGCAAGTTTTTTAATTTTGGCCTATTGAGCATGGCAATAACACTATGCAGCCAAGGTCTAGCGCAGGACCAGACATCTTTGGATGACTCTACAATTGTTTACAATGCAGAGTTCTTTTTTCAATTCTCACCGGTGTCAGTGAATGACATGATTGATCGAATTCCCGGCATAGGCTTAGCTTTGGGCGGCGGTAATAGCGATCGCCGCGGCTTAGGGGGCGGCGCCAACGAAGTCCTCATCAATGGCCAGCGCATAACAGGTAAATCGAACGCGGGCCGTGCTCAACTTAGCCGTATCGCGGCAAATCAGGTAGATTTTATAGAAATCATCCGCGGCACTTCAGAAGAAATAGATGTAAGGGGTGGCGGCCAAGTCGTGAACATTGTGCTTTTGGATGCTAAATCCCGATCTAGTATCGCCGCTGAATTGAACACAGACCGATTGCAGGATGGCACGCTTCAGCCCGGTGCCAAGCTTTCATATTCTGGACAGACTGGCGAATTTAACTACCTTTTCCATATCGAATCCGAGCCTCGATATCGCCAGCGGCTCGGCCGTGAAAGCAGCCGTGATGCGAACGGCAACCTGCTGGAAACTCGCAGTGAAGACAATGTGCGCGATCAGAACGAATTTGAAACCAGCATGAACATCGGATATCAATTTCCTAATTCTGTGATTCAGTTCAATGCGCTCTACGCCGAGACATCACCTCCGACTGATGTTGATCGATTTATTACCGATTTTACAGGCCCAGAAGTTACCACTCGACTTGAACGAGAGGGCAACCAATGGAATCGCGAAAACTGGGAAATTGGCGGCGACTACGAATACGAATTTAAAAATGGCAGCAAATACAGACTTCTCGCGATCGTTAACGATGAAGACACCCGCTTTGTTCGCGAGCGCTTTGACGTTTTCGAGGCCGGCGAAGAAAAAAAATTATTCATAGACTCTCTCGGCCGTGACCAAGAGCGCATTGCTCGAACCTCATACACGTTCGATCTTTCTGACAGCCAAGGTATTGAACTTGGAATTGAAGCCGCTCAAACAATCCGCAATAACGGCCTTTATGTTGGCACTAACGACGCGGATGCAACAGCCGCGCCGTCAGCACTTACTGGCGGTCTAATTCGCAGCGAAATCGACAATGCCTTCTCTACAATCGAGGAGATTCGCTATGAAAACTTTGCGATTCACAACTGGCAGTTAAATGACAGGATGGCATTGGAAAGTACTCTCATTTTAGAGAGTTCGTCCATCACACAAAGAGGCGATGTAACCAACGAGCGTGAGTTTAGCTTTATTAGACCTAAAGTAGATTACCGCTTTGATATTACCCAGTCGATTCAGCTACGTGCCACTATCGAGAAAGTAGTTTCACAGTTAAGTTTTTCAGATTTCAGCGTGACTCAAGACAACGGTGATGATGATCAAAACATCCAAGGCGGCAACCCGAGCATTGAGCCTGAACAATCTTGGAATTATGATTTAAATCTAGAATACAGACTGCCTAATGACTTAGGCGTTTTAAATTCTCAACTTTACTATCGCGCAAGTGAAGACGTGATCGATAGAATTGATGTTTCCACCGGCCCTGACAATCTTGTCTCCGCTCGAGGCAATATTGGCGATGGTAAACGCTACGGCGTCAACTTAGATGCGAGTACCAAACTTGACCCAGTCGGCATTCCAAATGGCTTGCTCACACTCAGATTAAGCGTAGCCGACTCGGAAGTTACCGACCCGTTTTTAAATACTGAACGCCGTCTTCGCAACAACAATCGCTGGTTTGGTCGAGCCAATTTTCGCCAAGATGTGCAGCAGTGGAATGTTAGCTATGGCGCCAGCTACTCCTATTCTGATCAAGATGGTGAAGGACGCAACCAGATAGATGTGTTCGATATCGAACGAAATACTGAGGAATATAACCTTAACTTATTCTTCGAAAAACGCTCATCCAATGGCGTTACTTACCGCTTTGATGCACGCAATGCATCTGACAGAGAACGCTGCAGGTCAAGGACTCGTTTTGAAGGCCCTACGGTCAATGGAATCCCAGAAGAGTTAGAAAGTTTTTGTACAACTGAAGGCGTTTATTACGCGTTAAAGGTTCGCAGTACTTTCTAGGCAGCTTGCATTATCAACCATCAAATAACATGTACTTTGTACGCCGGTACGGCTGCTGGCTGACTTCTAGATATAAAGTATATGAGAGGTCAGCAATGCCATTACCAAGCCCCCCTCAAGAAAATGAACTAAGCGTTTTGCCGATGGCGTTAGTCGCTCGAAATACATATCCATGGGTTTAATCAACTGTGTATATCTTAAGTTTTTCATACCGCCCCTATCCCAAGGCTGCGCCGCTAGTTCTGCTGCCGAACATAGCTGGCTCTATTTTCAATAATTTACTTTGTGTTGCTTCATGATTTAGACGTCCTAAAACGCCTTTTGTTACAAAATAATTGAAAATTACTGCCAACCTTTTAATTTCCCAGTGACTTTGCATTACTAGAAGGGCTTTAAATTACCCCATGAAAAAGTACGCAGGACACGAAAAAACCTCTCCGGGCTAATATGCAGTGACACCAACAGCAAATCTGCCGCGCCCAGTTTAAAGCTACAGAATAGGATTTAGAAAAGGCACAGGACCGTGCGAGAGGAGGCTCTTATCTGAGCGGCTAGTGTAAAAGTAACTCCAGCAGCACAAATAAGGCCTAAATAAGAGTAAGGCCACGAAAAAGACCGATCACTCAGGCTTAGTAAATATCATCATATGCTGCCAAGGCAAGAAATCCAGGGTGTCTGTCCATTCCAAGCCAAACACGCTCATTTCTTTAACTACCTGCTCTTGCGTCATTTTATGTAATGGCCTAATGGGAACAGAGTCATCTTCCCCTCTATATTCCAAAAGAAAAATTCGACCACCCGGCTTTAACGCCTCATTGATGCCATTGATCATCTCAAACGGATGATCAAATTCATGGTAGGCATCTACCATAATTGCCGCATTGATAGAGTTTGCAGGAAGGTTGGGATCATCTACTTCTCCCCTAACCCCTTCAATATTTGTAACCTTGTCTTCAGCTTTTTGATCCTCTATTAGAGCTAACATCTCTGGCTGAATATCCACTGCTAAGACTTTGCCATTGGGAACCTTTTTAGCAATTCTGAAAGAGAAATAGCCCGAACCCGCACCAATATCAGCAACAACGTCATCTGCAGCAAGGTTCATATTTTCTACAACCTCATCAGGCATTTCCTCGGTCAACCTGCCTGGACGGTTAAGCCAGCCTGCAGCCTGATGTCCCATCACGAAGGAAATTTCGCGCCCCATGTAGAATTTTCCAATTCCTGTGGTTCGCCTAGAGGGGTCTTCAGTGTAGCCTGGGTTTTCAGCTGCCACTGCAACCGGTGACTGACAAAGTATTATTGGACTTAGCAAAGCAATTAAGCAGATTCGAATTGCAGGCATTGATAACATTGATGGCTCCTGGGTGTTTGAGCATTGACAGCTTAAAATTAGAAAATAGCGCGATCATCACAACCGTAGCAGCAAAGTAAGCGCAGCGACTAAAAGTTACGGTAAAGGCGGGATTGTAGATCAGCTGGAGGGCAGTTGATAGCAAGGCCAGGGATTTGCCTAAGTGTGCTCCTCGCCCTTTAGACTGCGCTTGGGCGTCGAGAGAGAGAGGGAGAGCTTTAGCCGCACCCCAATTAAAGTAAGCGCAGCAGTCTTTGGCCTGAGCCTTTACATTTGGGGCAAGTACTTGTGCTATTTATCGATCCAGCACCGTTGCAAACGTTGCAAACGTCTTGATAGGGTTTTCTAAGAATCGCCTGCAGTTCCGCTAGCGCCTGCTTGGGTTCCTTCTTGTTTGACGACTTTGCCACTGTATTTCTCCTCGTCTAACTTTGACCAATCTTCATGTATGTAAAATTGAAATGAGGCTAACCTCAGTTTATGTCCTATCATGCTAAAAGATTAACTAAAAAACTGTTAACTGCCTCACAACTTTCAATAAAGGTGTAAAATTGCCTCCCCCCCTCTTAAAGACTGCTAAATTAGTTGCGTATGGTAAGATTTGGGCTAAATTTCAAGACCTACATCACATTGGAAGCATTAAATGACTAAAGTTTTAGAAGGAATAAGAGTTCTCGATTTCGGCCGCTACATTGCTGGCCCGTACTGCGGAACCCTACTAGCTGACATGGGTGCGGAGGTTATCCGTATTGAGAAAATCGACGGCAGCGAGGATCGCTTTCTTTCCCCAATCACTGATAAAGGCGACGGTGCTCTATTCCTTCAACTTGCCCGCAACAAGCTTTGTATGACCTTAAACCCCATGAAACCGGAGGGTAGAGAGATTGTTAAGAAGCTGGTGGCGACCGCCGATATCGTCATAGCCAATCTACCGCCAGACACTCTGCAATCCATGGGCTTGGACTACGAAAGCCTAAAAGCAATTAAAGAGGACATCATCCTTACCACTGTGTCAGCTTTCGGGCGCGGTGGCCCCTACTCTAACCGCGTTGGCTTTGACGGTCTTGGCCAGGCCATGTCTGGCGCAATGTACATGACAGGAACCCCTGACCAGCCAGTTAAGGCACACCCACCGTTTATCGACTTCGGTACAGCAAGCTTGTCGGCTTTCGGCACTATGGCAGCACTTTATGAACGACAAAAAACCGGTAAAGGCCAAATGGTTGAGGGATCGTTGTTCGCCACGGCATTAACGATGACCAATGGTACTGCGATCGAACAAAACGCCATCGCACCAAATCGTGTAGCGACCTTAAACAGAGCGCAGACATCCGGTCCAGCAGATACTTTTAAGACCAAAGACGGCTGGGTATTAGTGCAATCAGTTGGCGGGCCTCTATTTAAGCGGTGGGCGGACTTGATGGGAGAAGACCACTGGCTAACCGATCCTCGGTTTAAAGACGATATTAGCCGCGGTAATAACGGTGAAGTCATCAGTGCAAGACTAGCCGAATGGTGCGCTCTAAGAACGTCGGCTCAGGTGCTTGAGGCTATGGAAGCGGCAAGACTCCCTGCCGGACCGATCATGTCTCCACAAGAGGTTCTCGACGACCCTCATGTCGCGGCTTTGGGCATGTTCCAGCCCACAGAATACCCTGGTTTAGATAAGCCAGCACCGTTGATGGTGACACCGGTTGAGCTTTCACTAACCCCTGGTGAGATTCGAAGACGGCCACCGACACTCGGCGAGCACACCGATCAGATCATGGCGGAGCTAGGCTACAGTGAAGAAGAAGTTAAGCAATTGCGGGACAAGCGAGTAGTCTAATGCGCCCTTCTTGGGAGCTGGGCCGATCTAATTTCAGCTCCCAAAACTCACAACTAAGATTTAGCCCAAACCTGTGCGGGGTTTTTGATTGTACCATCTGAAATCCCAGCGACTTGTACAGTTCGCTTGCTTGGAAAAGAGCTGCAGGGATTTCAAGGCCCAGACCTGAATAGGCATACTCAAACGAAAAATCTGACGGTGTCTTCATTAGACTCAACGCCAAATCGTGTCCGCGAAATTCAGGCAGCACTAATACGAAGTTAACAAATCCCTAATTTCCTGATGGCTCAGAAATTCCGATAGAGCCTGCCAAGACCCCATTCACTTGTGCGACCCACACTCTATTGCCAAGCTTGGACCGCCTGAAGTTGTTAACTATCTTGTCAGCGACATTAAATTCAAAATCGCCATCAAAGCCGAACCCCGAACTTTGGGTTTCTCAGTGTTTTGGGATTATCCAGCCGTACTCACCAGTCCTTATCTCCAACACGAACTTGTCCTTAATCTGGTAATGAGTAAATAATCATACTACTAGTTCGAGCTGGGTTAGGGCCTGGTCCGAAAAAACCACTAGCAGTACCAGTGCCGGCCGCTATGTATTGCTTACCGTTCACCTCATAACTTACCACGCTGCTACCAATCATTGCGCCTGAGGAAATAGAATGTAAAACCTCGCCAGTGCTGGCATCTAGTAATAGCAAATTGCCATTTAGATCTCCGCTAATGACTAGGCCGCCAGCTGTTGTTGTAACCCCAGCGACCATTGGCCGCTCAGAACGATACTTCCATTTAACCTCGCCCGATTCAACGTCAATCGCAGTAAGCCAACCGGACATTTCTTCGTCTCTCTTCATTCCTCCACCCATGTACAGCTGACCTGGAATAAATTGAGGGTCTGAGTCGGCAATAAACACGTTACAATAATCTACCGCTGGCGTAATAAGTAATCCATCGGCTGGATAATATGCGGGACCGCTCCAAAGGACTCCACCATTGACACCAGGGCAGGCATGCACCCCTTCTTCTGTCACAGGCACATCGTAATTCTCGATCGTGGTGACAGGTGTCTCATACAACGGCTCGTGAGTTTCAGCATTTAAAGTACGCAGAATGCCATCTTTACCAACTGTCGCAATCATATCCATTGAGACATTGTTTAAGCTTTTCTTAAGAACCGGACTGACCTGAGTCAAATCCCAATCATGATCATCGTTTGGCACAATAGATCTATACCACCTCAATTCACCGGTGCGAACATCCAGTGCAACTATGCAATTTGTATACAGGTTTTCACCTGGACGTAAATACGCCGGAAAATCTGGCGCCGGGTTTGTCACTGCGACATAGAGCTCTTCTTTTTCAACATCCATACTTAATGGCGTCCACACAGCCCCACCACCTAACGGGATACCCTTAGGGTTTCCCCACGTTTCGCCGCCGCCGGCAGCAGCCTCAGGAACAGTCATAAACTTCCACACCAAGTCGCCATCGGCGATAGAGAAAGCGGCAACCCAGCCCGAAATCGCATTCTCACTTCCTGCTGGCCCAATCACTACCAAATCGTCAAAAATAATTGGCGCCATGGTGAAGGTCTCACCTAACCAAGGGTCTGCTACTTGCCTGGCCCACAGTAGATTGCCATTAGCGGAATCTAAAGCAAATAGGTAGCCGTCTGGCGTGCCACGCAAAACATAACCATCTTTAATAGCGACGCCTCTATTGTTACCCCATACCATGCGATCTTTAGGCTCCCATTCATAGACCCAGAGCTTTTCACAAGTTGCTGCGTTTATTGCGGCGGTGTGCGTCGCATCGGTCACATACATAATGCCTTCGTAAACAATCGGGCCCGCTTGCATACTGTTGGTAGTATTGAGCTGATAGGCACACCTCTGCTGCAATCCTGTAACGTTACTGCGATCAATTTCAGTCAGGGCTGAGTAACGAGTACCTTGGTAATTGTGATTGTGATAAAGCCAATCTTTGGCATTACCTGCGGCAGCTAGCAAATCGGTAAAAGACGGACCGCTGCCAGTCGGCTCTAGCCCGTAAAGCCCCCCAATAAAATTTGCGGCAATATCAAGCTCTTCATCGCCTCGGGAAATTTGTATAGCACTGAGATAGTCATACTCGACATTTAACTCCTGCGTTCCCTGCAGTACGTTATTGCGCCCCAGTATATACGCCAGCACATCAACATTTTCCGACTCACTCAACTCACCTAATTGCCCTGGCGGCATTGTATTCGCGATTCTGTTGTATAAGTCAGCAACTGTAACGCCTAGACGAGACCACGTTTTGCGAAATGTCTGCCCGCGTAAAGTATTCGCGACGCCGTCATCTAAATTCTGACCATGACACAAAGCACATTCTTGCTGATAAACCGTTTCACCACGCTCGTATTGGGCTTGCGTGAACGTACTACTCGCTGGTGCTTCTGCCGCTATAGCAGCAAGTGGAGCTAACAAAACGAGGATACTGGGTGCAAAAACCAGTGCGATTTTTTGGCAAAGGTTTAACTGGAGAAATTGCGAAGGCATTGGGACTCCTTGTTGTTTTTTGATAGTGCTCGTAGCCTATCGATTATTGTTAGGAGATTGCTTACAACAAAAGC
>JBLHVT010000059.1:0-18632 GCA_047628735.1 Glaciecola sp. | reverse complement strand
ACTCCCTAAGCGGCAGCTAAACAGACAACCCAGAAAAACCCCTAACTAAGAGCTCAGCCCCGGCGTTAGATCTCATCTGATAAGGACTATCTTAGATAGCAGGACTGAGCTTAGATGAGAGGGGATGATTTCAAAAGCGTGTCTGAAGGCTTTCTAAGCTTGCACGGTGATTAATTTCAAATGCGAACTAGCTGTTTCTGCTGAGCCGTGGCGATTTAAAATAAGCCGCGGCGTCTGAAGTGCCCTACAGTCCAAACTCACCTAAGACTCGATCAGCTGGCATCTTGTACAGCTGATCTTTTAGATGGACTCGGTAAATTTTCGCATTCTGTTCAGTTTTTGTAGAAACCAGATTGACCTCAGCTTCCCTTTTTTCAATATTCTTTGTGAGATAGTAATCTTCATCAAAGAATTTGCGGAAATTCCTGTCGCTTGTTTTTAGCTCATGAATTTGATCGCGGTACTGAGCAAATTCGTGCAGTAGATCATGATGCTCTGTAGTCACTGGTTTTGCCCAGATTATATTAAATTCAAGGCTAGGATAGCTCGTTGCTGGTTTTGTCCTTATGATCGGCAGCATAGATCTGTCTAGAACTATCGCTAAATTTAGAAGCCTCGGTAAAGAAGAACGAAAAAGGGGAAGTAAAGGTTACTTATCAATCCCTAGTTGCCCTTAGATACGTGTCTTTTTTTCTCAACTCTGTCTAGTTGGCTGGCTCCAGGCGCAGCAGCATGCCATCAACCTCATCTGTAAGAACATACAGATAACCATCAGAACCTTGCTGGACATCACGCACACGATGACGAAGATTACGCAGCAATCCCTCGCGTCTTATTTCTTCACCTCGACTGTTAAAGACAATACGCTCCAAGTGACCGGTGTGAGGGATTCGTCCCTCGAGTAAGGATGCAACAAACAAGTTGCCCTGCCATTTAGGAAAGTGCTCGCCACTGTAAAAGGTAATACCTGCCGGTGCGATAGACGGCCACCACATCACAGCAGGTGATTCAAATTCGGCAAGCCATGGGGTTGGAGATACCCAGTCACCACGGTACTGGCGGCTAAAAGAAACTGTCGGCCAACCATAGTTTCCACCCGGCTGAATAATATTTGCTTCATCTCCTCCCTGTGGCCCATTTTCACTTGCCCACAGATCGCCGGTTGTAGGATGCAACGCAAGACCAAGCTGGTTACGATGCCCGAGAGAATAGACTTCTGGCAAGTATTCGCCTCCGGTGAAAAACGGATTATCAGCGGCGGCACTGCCATCAGCATTTAAACGTAAGAGCTTTCCATAGTGCACTTCTGGATCCTGAGCATACTCACCCGTTGCTGTAAAAACATAGGCTCCACCCACACTCATCAGCAGCTTCTTATCGGGTGTAAATAACAAAGCCGATGCTGCGATAGCGCTGTCGACTCCTTGGGCGACAAATATTTCCTCGACATCGGTAAGACGATCTTCAACAAGACGTGCGCGTGTTAAGGCTACCGCTTGATTAGGCTCGCCTTCATGCATTATCGCTTTGGTATAGGTCAAATAAACAATTTGATCATCATCTGGGTGCACGGCTACCGCCATTAAACCCGCGCGAAAAACATCCGAGTAGACTTCTGGGACACCAGTGACATCTATCGCCAACAGCTCGCCGTCTCTAATTACACGGAGTTTACCGGTATAGCGCTCGGTAATTAGAATGTCGCCATTTTCACGAAATGCCATACCCCACGGATTCGCGAGTCCGGTGGCA
This sequence comes from Glaciecola sp., assembly GCA_047628735.1. GTDB lineage: Bacteria > Pseudomonadota > Gammaproteobacteria > Pseudomonadales > Pseudohongiellaceae > UBA9145. The sequence continues at coordinate 16,880 of JBLHVT010000059.1, read as the reverse complement.
ATTGGCACAACTTTCACTCGATCCACTTCGAAGGTGTTAATGACAAAAGGCTCGGTGGGCGACGCCGGCAGGCTCGAAAACTCAGGCTCTTGATCCAAGACCACAGACTCAGTTTGAACTTGCTCAGATTCAGTGAGATTGATAGGGGATTCTGGCTGACAGCTAAACAGCAACAAACCAGTGATAGCCAAAAACGGGGTTCGAAGGCGTTGGCTAGCATTAACGTTTATTAACATCGCGGGATTCCTTGTTTTTATTTTGGTTCTTCCCAGCCACTTCAAAATAAAAAAAGGTCCAGCAATAAAGTCCTAACCGGTCGGTTTCAATCGATTAAAATCTAATACGGAAAATCTTTTTATCTAAACATTAAAGAAGGCCAAGCCAGTGTAATTGGAGGACCACAAGAAACACAAGGACTTCCCACTGCATACTGTAACAGCGAGACTGCCGTGCTTAGCAAGCCCCTACAGCGCTACTAATCAATTCAGCGTCTTACTGATCTAATACCCTCGACGGATCACACCGTTACTTACACCATCGACATTACCGCTGCGAAGCCACTGTTTAGTGGCATCAAACAAGATGCGCTGATTGATTTCCCACATGGCATTGTGAGAAGAGCAAGCCAGATCAAGCAGCACTTTGCTGCTTGAACCAAGGTCTTCATATAGTTCACGGACGCGCTCTGGCGGTATTTGCTTGTCATGAGCAGGGGACACCAACAGCATTGGATGATCGGTGGCAGCCACCACATCTTGCCCCCAGCCCCAGACTGTCGTGCGCGGCGCACGGCGCACGCCTTCACCCCAAGTTGCTCCCACTGGATCTGATTCCAACATGGCGCGCCAGACAGCATCCGCTACCGGAGCGCTGTATTGGTTTTTACACTCAACTTGCCGGTTCCAGTTATTGTCAAAATCTGTCCGTGATTGCTTGCTAAAAGCCGGCCCTGGCACAGGTAACTGTGCGGGCGCCGCTGATGACCGATTACGACCATAGGCTGGCGCCAAAAGCACTAAGCGGTCTACTTTTTTTGGATGCAAGGCTGCATAACCTGCTGCTCTGGGCCCGCCCAACGACCAGGCCACCATGTGAACTTTGCTGACACCGCGAAGTGCTCGTACATAGTCCACCACAGCATCTATATCATCCCAATCGGACTCTATCGTGGTTGCAGCAAAACCATAGCTGGCCGTGCAGCCGGTCTCTGCGAGCTCCGGAATAAGCTGATCTCGCTGCGTCACGCTCATATTGCAGGGGTCGTTCATTACATAGGGGCGCGTAGACCTGCCATACCCAGTGGTATCCATCGCAAACGTGTCAAAGCCCGCTTCTGCCAAGAATTCCATCCAGCTATAGCCAGCATATGGCACATCGAATGCCACTTCCGACGGTGTCCCGGCACCGTGTATAAACAACACCACATCACCAGAGGCGGCTTTTGTATTTGGCAGCATTCGCTCTCTGACATAAAGCTGGGCTATCTCTCCTCGCATAGACGGCGCCTTGGAGACATCAGCCACATAATGATTAGCCGTCAACACGGAAGACTGAGCAACAGTAATTCCACTCAAGCTGCTTAATATGAGGACCACTACTGCCCCGCGAGCACGCGCGAGAAAGGTGTTGAAACAAGTGGCTATATGAGGAGTGCCGTGACTTTTTAGCATGGGATAGTAGCCCTTTATTAGTATCAGCCTAAGGTATCGATACAACTGCACATATAATACGCAGAATTAGTAGCAGTGAAAATAACAATCATACCCTCCATCAGCTTGGCCGTGTAAACAATTCGAAAAACCAAACCCATACCAGTGTCACAATGAAACGGTGATGTGGCAATAGGCAAAGCGCGGCAAAGGAAACATTGAGCCATGGCGTCTATCCATTTTATGCAAACAGGTCAAAATCTGGCTTTAAAACTAAGATACCAGCATCTTCTTTGATACTTTTTATACCACTCAAAAACCCTAACCTAGCTAGTTTTCTATAGAACATGGCATCACCGTCACATTTCATCAAAGTTTAGATGGACTACCTGTCTGTTAAACTGCAGTCTACAGATCCATGTTGCCTATTTATCGAGGCCGCCATTAGCAACAAAGGATCAACTTCACTTGAACTCGCACAGTCAGTCTTTCAATTACTATTTTTTACGATTTCCCCCTACCTCGGGGCTGACGCTGATCAGCGCGCTGATAATTCTAAGCGGCTCTTTGGTTTCGCTGGCTCAGGCTAGCGAACCTACCCTGCCTGGAACGGTAAGTAATGCCGACGGTAGCGCTTCAATCACCGTTAGTGAACCTCACAATTTTGCCTCAGTATTCTTAGACAACGATACTTACACCAGCCTTTTTACTATCGACGTTGCCAGCCAGGATAGAGGCAATAATGCTGACCTGTTTATGGCTGCAACGGTCGGCGATGTGTGGTATCAAAAAGGCGAGCGAGGGTGGCTGCGATGGAGCCCAGAGTCAGAAGCTCTTAAGCCGTTTAGCAGAGCAGTCCTTAGCGAGAAAATGCAGATGCAAGTCATCGAGACGCAGTCGCTCGGAGCAGGAAAATATGCAATCTTTGCTGGCTACCAAATTTTGGGACAACCAATGGTGATAGCCCCACAGTCACTTAAGTTTCAAGTAAAGGATGCAAGCGCTGATACCTTGTATCCTTTCGCCTCAGATGCAGCCATGGAGAGTTTCTTGAAACAGGGGTTAAAAGCTAGCTCTGCAACCCCTAGATTCTTAACATTTGCCACGACCGCAGTTAACGACAGCGCCTCGGCCGAAGCTCCCGCTTCTGCCACTAGAGTCTCTTCGACTAACTTACAAGAAACAGATGTTGATGAAGCCGATGTGGTAAAAACCGACGGCGCAAACATGTATACGTTTCGCAGTTGCTCAAAACAAACCTGCATAGTCACCCATGAGCTAGATGCAGGTCGGGCGCAGGCTACAGAATTGGGAAGTACTCAGCTCTCAGGCACTCAGGCTCCACAGGGAATGTATCTCATTCAAGACCGGCCAGCGGGCAACGACATGCTTGTAACAGTCGGCGGGCAGGACTCCAATACCCATTGGCGGGAAATATGGAACTGGCAGAGCGGTGAAACGCAACTCGAGCTTTTTGACGCTAGCAAACCTAGGGACTTGCAGTCCATCGAAACACTCAGCATCCAAGGCCGATTAATATCCAGCAGACGCATCGGAGACAACATCTATCTAGTAACACGCTTCACTCCTTTCTTACCGGAGTATCAGCCCTATGCATTTGACGAGGAAATCGCCGCTCAAAATGCGCTTGTCCTGGAGACCAGCTCGTTATCATCGCTGACACCTAAAATTACTAACTCGCTAAATCAGGTGCAGGATTTAATCAGCAGCGAAAACTGCTACCTTCCAACAAGGTCTCTTGATCGCAATCAAAACCCATCTGTAATTACTGTCACTGTCATTCCACTGGCGACTCCTGCGCAGCACAAAAGCACCTGCTTTGTCGGCAATACAGAAACCCTTTACATGACTTCGGATTCTCTTTACCTGGCCACTACTCAGAGCAGTTACAATTCATTTGCTCAGGATTCGCTGATCTATAATCCGGAGCACACAACCGCTGTTCATAAATTCTCTTTTGAAAGTGACAGCATTAATTACCGCGGCTCAGGCCAAGTGCAAGGTCATCTTGGATGGAGTGAAGGCAAAAAGTCTTTTCGAATGGGCGAGAACGGAGACTACTTAAATATAGTCACTTCCTTAGGTGACACCTGGGGGGCATCTTCGAGCACAAGACTTACAGTAATTAAAGAATCCAATATCGAGGGCGAACTTCAAACCGTTGACACCATCGACGGTATTGGCAAACCCGGCGAGCGACTTTATGCTGCCCGCTTCGTAGGCAATCGCGCCTATTTGGTCACGTTTAGACTCACCGACCCTCTCTACGTTGTTGATCTATCCAATCAAGAAAAACCGCTGATCGCGGGCGAATTGGAAATCCAGGGATATTCAGACTATCTGCATCCGATAAGCGACTCTTTAATTTTAGGTATAGGTAAGGATGCAGTTTCCGACGACTCATCTATCGATATTGATGGTGCACGTGGCGCCTGGTATCAGGGCCTTAAACTCGCTTTGTTCGATGTAAGTGATCCGGCCAGCCCTGCCGAGGTCAATTCAATTGTGCTTGGAAAGCGCGGCACAGATTCGGAAGTACTGAGAGATCACCATGCCTTATCCTTTTTGCCGGCGACGCAGACACAGGCTGCTCGTCTTGCTATTCCCGTTCGCCTCCATGATAAAGAACCCCGCTCTGAGGTATTTGATCCCTCAAGCCCAAGAACCTTCTACGATTTTACTCACAGCGGTCTCTACAGTTTTGAAGTCTCTGCCTCGGGGATATTCCAAGCTGGGGTTCTGTTAGGCACCGCCCCGGACAACGGTTTCGACTTTGGAAACTCTTCAGACCGTTCAATAATACTGGATGATTCTGTGTTCTATATTCATCAAGGCGAGGTGTTATCTTCGCATTGGAATATGCCAAGACAGGAATAGTAATCAGACAAACAGGCAGAACAGTGAAGAAAAAAAGTTCTTTTGACCTAGAATGAAAAAATATACCTGTCTCATTTGTTAGAAAATAGCCTATACTAAAGTCGCACGTATCATTGGGCGCAGTTCTGCAGTACCCAACCTATATACTAAATTGTAGGGGGTCGAAAATGGTTACGTTTTCTAAATACTTCTGTTGTTTTTTTGCTTTAATCCTATCTGTATCTCTAAACGCTCAACACTACCCAGAAATGACGGGTATCTGGAAAGGGCAAATTCGTATAGTTGAATCACCGAACCTCGATGAAATCCGATTACAAGTTGGCGGTGTAATCATCCGTGAAGTGGAACTCGCACTCACCATTGTTGCGCAAGATGGGGAGGTTTTTATAGGCTCCTCACGGCTCTCAAATATGGCGAAAGGTGCCGCGCCTATTCATGTCTATGGCTCTATTCGCTCCACCGGTAAAGAGGGGTTGTTTATCGACTCACTTGGTGGGCACGGCCAGCTTTGGTTCGAGGACGAAAATAGTTTTGAATACTGCTATACATCAATAGTCGGTGGCACTATTACTTCTTACTGTGCGAAATTAAAGAAAGAGTAGTTCACGAAAAGTAGCACAAAAGAAATAGAGCAAAGGGAATATTAAGGGACCGAGTTTATTCTTCATTTTATACGATGAAAACCGCCACAATAAACTTGCCCCTTTTAATTCTAGAATCAGCCTGACTATAAGTCGGACATCGCTAGCGTGCCCGATTCAATTACTAAAAAAACCGAATGCCGAAATGCTGCGTGATCCACCAATAGAGTTCATTTGGAATTTAAGATCGTAAGAATCAACCCTCCTCTTGAGCACCAGCAAAGTACCAGCTAGATTCGTGCTCGTCTCGGGGTTTAATGCCCAACTACCCGCCGCACTGGCGACACCGATATTTTCCGAATCTATAATCCAATTCTGTTCTGGTATCTGAGCTTTAAAATGCTCAAATACTTACTCCAGATCCCAATCTATACTGATAACTGTTTGGGATTTAAAACTTCCACCGCCACTGCTCATTCCCAGCGACATGAAGGGTCTATAATTTCTCGCCTTGGACTTAGCAAGCTCTAACCTAGGAACGTATTGCAGCGACCCGCCATTGGATTGCAATCTTTGTTCAGTAAACTGCCTTTGCCGAGCACAATCTTGCACACTATTGTTAGGGCTTGATCACACAGTTGCGACACCAGTACTACCGTACTTTTGATAGCCAAAGGAAACTGAGCTCAAATCATCATGAAAAATCGGCTTAACGTTAGTGGGTTTACCGACACTGGGCTAACAAACCTCGTCTGCATATCGAAACCAGCCATTGGCTCTATTTCGATATAGGAAGCCCCAAGCACAGGATCAGCAAGCAAAGCTCTTGACTCTCTTTGTGAAAGGTTTGTTCTCACAGCAATAGCTATGCTGTAGCCCCTATCGATGCTGACAAGAATCGCAAACTCGCCGGGTAAAAAAATGTCAGGAAAAGCATCGGCACGATCGCTGTATATTTTGGTCCCACGGTAAGGGCCATTGCCAAGAAAAGCCTTAACAACTTCGAGAGGCACACTGTCTTCAAATTCAGTATCGGCAAAGGAGTTTGGAAGGCCCAGAGAAAAAGAAAGCATCGTTACAAAAAACACTATCATCAAGTGAGACTCAAGTGAGACATAGGAGACCCTTTAGGAAACTTCATTTAATGAAATTCGTGGGTTATCGGACTCTTAAATTTATCTGTAAGCAAACCACCTCTGCAGTAAAACCTGCGCGCAAAAAAAAGCCGGGAGAATTTAGCTTTCTCTCGGCCTCTTAATTCTGTAATAACTACTTCAGAAAAGTGATTACTTCTGTGGGCAAATCAAAAATTTCTTACCCGTAGCCTTAGTATTATATTCATTAACTACGTCAGCTTGCAGCGCCTGCTCTAATGAAATCTCATTAGTGTAGTGACTGGCAAACGTAGTCTTCAATTCGTTAGCAACACGGGTGCGCAAACGAGTAGCCACTTCCAATCCGGCTTTGGCGAGGAAGTTAGGCAGCAACCAACCGCCCACACCCCATGCCATGCCATAGCCGCGATTAAGCGTGGTTGCCGAGGTATCAAGGCCACCATAGAGATAGACTTGCTTGTGCTTAACAGACCCATAGATGCTGTATGCGCCAGGCGTTCGTGCGGCAGCCGCTTCCATACAAGATAAAATGTTAGAGGCCAACATTCCGCCGCCAGTTGCATCGAACGCAAGCGTCGCGCCAGTGGCATGGATGGCATCAGTTAAATCTGCCATAAAAGACTCGGCGCTGCTATTTACAACATACTTTGCGCCCATTTCTTTAAGTAGAGCAACTTGCTCTTCCTTACGCACGATATTCACCAAATCCACGTCGCCATCTTTGCAAATGCGGTTTAACATCTGACCAAGGTTTGACGCAGCCGCGGTATGAACAAGCGCAGTGTGACCTTCCATATTCATCGTTTCGATCATAGAAAGTGCGGTCAGTGGATTAACGAAGCATGATGCGCCATCTTTCGCTGTGTCGCCTTCTAAAAGCGGCAAGCAAGCAGATGCGTCGATGCAGCGATATTGGCCATACATACCGCCGCCCATTACCGCGACAATTTTTCCGTCCAAACTCTTAGCTAAGTCACTGTCGCCAGTCGCAACCACCATCCCTGCACCTTCATTACCGACAGCTAAAGATTGGCCTACCCTTGCCTTCATTACGCGCAAGCCTTGCTCTGATACTGGCGCAGTTAACACTGTGTCTTTGCCAGATCCTGTTGTTTTTGCATTAGGCATGTCAGACCATCCAAACATCACACCGTGGTCAGAAGGGTTGATTGGAGTTGCCTCTATCCTAACCAAAACCTCATTAGCTTTAGGTGTAGGAGTTTCTTGTTCTTTTAGCTCCATTCGTAATTCGCCACTTTCTAAGACAGTGGAGTACATTTGAAGATAGGTAGAGTTTACGGACATTTAGGGCCTCTTTGTTTTAATTCAATTGATGTTGTAATAGAAATTAGGCGGTTTTTAACGACCCGTAGTTAAACAGAACACGGCGGCCGACTGCAATGGCAAATACCGGATTGACCTTAGAGAGCGAGTTTTCTGTCGATTTAGAGCATTTTGCCGCCATAAAAAAACGGCGACACTATTCATGTCGCCGTTTTCTCATTCTTAGCTCCCACCGTAATCAAAATTGTGGGGTTTTTGGTTTTTACAGATCGAAGCGATCGAGCTCCATTACTTTAGTCCAAGCGGCCGCAAAATCAGTCACAAACTTCTCATCTGCATCATCAGTTCCGTAGACCTCGGAGATAGCTCTCAGCTCACTGTTTGAACCAAAAATAAGATCTACCGGTGTCGCTGTCCACTTAACCCTATTGGTGACACTGTCACGCCCTTCGTAAATTTCCTCTGACCCTGAAGACTTAGTCCACTTTGTGGAGCCATCTAAAAGATTAACAAAGAAATCATTGCTAAGCGTGCCAGCACGATCAGTAAAGACACCGTGAGCCGCTTGTCCGACGTTTGCGTCCAACACGCGCAGACCACCAACTAAGACGGTCATTTCAGGCACCGTAAGGTTTAGCATATCAGCGCGATCGACTAGTGATTCGACCGGCGGACGGCTATTGCCACTGGCAATGTAATTACGAAAGCCATCTGTGCTTGGCTCAAGTACCGCAAACGAGTTCACATCAGTTTGCGCTTGAGTCGCGTCAGCGCGCCCTGGAGCGAAAGCAACATCAAGATCGTAGCCGGCCTGCTGCGCTGCCTGCTCAATAGCTGCAGAGCCTGCCAACACAATGAGATCGGCCATAGAGATTTTTCTAGACGAACGCCCACCGTTGAACTCAGACTGTATCCCATCCAAAACTTCAAGCACCTGGGCCAATTGCGCAGGCTGATTAACGTCCCAGTCTTTCTGAGGGGCTAAACGAATACGCGCACCGTTTGCGCCGCCACGAGAATCTGTTGCGCGAAAGGTAGCGGCCGACGCCCAAGCTGTATTAACCAACTGCGCCACGGTTAGACCAGAATCTAATATCTCAGACTTCAAGCGCGTAATATCGCGTGCATTGACTAAGCTGTATTCAATTTCGGGAACAGGGTCCTGCCAAACCAACTTGTCTGTCGGAACCATTGAACCTAAATATCTCGTACTAGGACCCATATCTCTGTGGGTTAGCTTGAACCAGGCTTTAGCGAAGGCAACCTCGAACTGTTCAGGATTCGCTAACCAGCGCAAAGTGATTTCCCGATAGGCTGGGTCCATTTTTAACGCAAGGTCAGTGGTGAACATGATAGGTGCATGTCGCTTCGTGGCATCATGTGCATCGGGCACAACGTTAGCGGCTGCACCACCGGCAGGAATCCACTGCGTGGCGCCTGCTGGGCTTTTGGTCTGCACCCAATCATAAGCGTAGAGATTTTCTAAATAGTCATTAGTCCATGAAGCTGGACTCATAGTCCAAGCACCTTCAAGGCCACTGGTAATTGTATCTGCACCGTTACCGCTGCCGTAGCTATTCTTCCAGCCAAGACCTTGGGCCTCAATATTCGCCGCTTCAGGTTCCACGCCTACATATTCGCCGGGATCTGCAGCGCCGTGGGCCTTACCAAATGTGTGTCCGCCAGCAATTAATGCGGCAGTCTCTTCGTCGTTCATCGCCATGCGGCCAAAAGTGTCGCGAATGTCGCGCGCGGCAAGAAGTGGATCAGGATTACCATTAGGGCCTTCTGGATTCACATAGATCAAACCCATTTGAACTGCGGCAAGTGGCTGATCTAGCTCTCTGTCGCCGCTGTAGCGCTCGTCTGCAAGCCATTCACCTTCTGGGCCCCAGTAGACTTCCTCTGCTTCCCAAGCGTCAACGCGCCCGCCAGCAAAGCCATAGGTTTCAAAACCCATAGAGTCCATAGCAACCGTTCCCGCTAGAACCATCAAATCGCCCCAGGAAACTGTGCGGCCATATTTCTGCTTGATTGGCCACAGCAATCTGCGAGCCTTATCTAAGTTGGCATTATCCGGCCAGCTATTAAGAGGAGCAAACCGCTGCATGCCGCCATAGGCGCCGCCACGGCCATCACTGACCCGATAAGTGCCGGCACTGTGCCAGGCCATGCGGATAAAGAACGGACCGTAGTGTCCATAGTCTGCCGGCCACCATTCTTGTGAGGTTGTCATAACCTCCACGAGATCAGCAGACAATTGGTCAAGGTCTACACTTGAGAACTCAGCAGCATAGTCAAAATCTTCGCCCATCGGGTCTGATGCAGACGAGTTGTTGCGAAGCGGGTCAAGACTGAGGCTGTTAGGCCACCAGTAGTCATTGCTAGCAATTCCTTGTTGAGCGAACACGGGGCTGATAGATGCCAGCGGTGACAAACCGATGGTCATTGCAGTAATTAAAGATATGGTTTTTCTAAGCATTTAAAATGCCTCCTTTGAGGATTTGGGTAAAACTCAATCGTACTTACAGGGTGTAGAATCTAGTACTCGAGCTATTCAGATAGGTAATTTGCTCCTCTACATTGACGCTAACAATAGAGATTTGATTTCAAACAGTACAATGAATTATATCGATGGCCATGATCGGATTTACCGAACGAAGTAGCTTTTTATAAAGGCGTTCCCGATCAACGAAGGCGCCTCAGCCAAAAAATGGCCGCGTACCAGAACTATACGTCCTTTATAAGAACCGCGACTGCTTAGAATCCTTAACTGAGCCTTTAATTTATTTCAAAGCTCACCGCTAGACCCTTCGCGGGGGGTATTGCTCAATCAAGTGCACGCCTGAATTAATGTTGGCGCCACCAGCGGGGCCCAACTGAAACCTCAAATCGGGCGAGCTATCACCGGACTTCAGCACTATTGAGTTGCCTGTAACGTCCAAACCTGCCCAGAGGTTCAGTGTCCAAGTGCCAATATCCCAGTCAATAGGCAAATCTTCATTAACTCTCGTATTGTGGTTACTGGATTCAGTGTCATTCAAAGACTTTGATTATGACGACTTAGCGAATTTAGTAGACTTAACGGATTTAGTAGACTTAGCGGGCTGTAAAAGGACGAATTACCCAGCAAAAGATCCGTTATTGAGCCTAGCAATGGCGCCGCAAAACCAAATCTAAAAGATGTTTTGGATATAGACAGAAGACACCAAGTAACCGACTAAAGGTTCAAATACCTGTTATAACCTATGCTCATCCAGACAAAACAATAGATACCACCGACAACAACACGCTCTACCTTTGAGGCTATTTGCATCCGCTATGGGCTGAGCCTGTGCAACTCAACAAATGAGTTTGAACGCCTCATCAAGGTTTGAAATAAAGGCTCTCGAATTCCCGCGCCTATATGCGATGATAAAGTCTAGCAACCGATCTTTTAGGAGATGCACATGTTTAGGATCGCTCACGCCCTGTGGCATTCAAATACTGCATATCTGTCACTAAACCGGCACCTGCTCGCCACTGCTTATATATTTTTATTTTTAGCCTCTTCTGTCAAGGCCCAAATCCCCGACCAACTGAAGTCAGAATTTGCCGATTGGGCCGCTCGTTCCAGTCATCGTATTGATACGGCAAGCCTTAGTGGTCCGCATAAAGATTTGCAACCCATTCGAAAAATGATCGGGGACGCAAGGATTGTCGCACTTAGCGAAAGCCTGCATGGTGCTTCTGAGCCGCTCATTTTTCGAAACAGACTATTCAGATATTTAGTCGAGGACCTTGATTTTGCCGCTATCGCCCTTGAGTCAGGCATAGTAGAAAGTCGCGTGCTAAATGACTATGTTATTGAAGGTACTGGTGAATTCGAATCTGTTATGAGAAAAGGGTTTTCTGCCGGCTTTGACATGTTTCAGCAAAACCGAGAGTTAATTCAATGGATGCGAGAATACAATTCCAAACTTTCTAATAACGCCACCAAAATAAAAATCTTCGGCTTTGATGTTCCGGGAAGCGGTGGAAATCTGTACGTTGCTAGTACGCCAGAAACCTCTCTTTTAAATGCGTTAGAATTCTTAAAAAAAGTAGACCCCGAGGCCGCCGTACCGCTTCACAATCGAGTTGAGAAATATCTACCGATTCTCAAAGGTACTGATGGATATGGGCTCCTTCCGATTAAGGAGCGAGATCAATTAACTGCAGCAATTTCTAATCTGATTGCCCTCATTGAGCAACGGCGCTTTTCATATATAAACCAAAGCTCTAAAGACCAATACGAATGGGCTTCTCGAGCGGCAGTAGGAGCACGCCAGATTGACACCTGGTTTCGATTGATGCCGGAAGATTGGACTCCTTCCGGCAGTTATGAGTGGACAACCCAAGGCATCCAAGTTCGCGACAGGGCAATGGCTGATAACCTGCAATGGATTCTCAGTCGTCTCGAACCTAGTGATCGTATACTCGCCTTTGCTTCTGTCACTCATGTTGGAACAACGCTAATGCAGTTTCCTGACAGACCATACCAACTGGAATCTTTTGGTTCCTATGCGAAAGCGCTTTATGGCTCTGATTTCGTGAACATACTTAACATTGTAAATGGCGGCGAGATCGCGATGTGCGCATCAGATCCGTCTCGCAACAGGTCGATGCAGTTGAGAGCGCCTCCAGCTGATTCGATCGTCGACTTATTTGCGGCAATAGACGTTCCTCAATATTTCCTAGATTTGCGCTTAGCACCAACAGAAGTATCAGAGTGGCTAATGCAGCCCAAAGAACATTGGAACGGATTTGGGGGCTGGGGATTTCCTACGAGCGCTGCCTTCGACATTGCATATTATACGAGTCCTGTTTCGCCTGATTGCGCTTCAATATGATGCCGCTGGAGCGCCGATTACGGCGGCTAACAAACCCAATAGATTCTACGCCGAATATCGGTGTCCGCTTGCATTGGAACAATACCTGCTTGAGAGTTCTATTGAAAAATAATTCTACCCCCGCTTTTTTCGCATCTGGCTTTCTGTGGGTGTACCGTATCCATTAAGCTCAAAAATTGTGATAGCGCCATCAGGTTGACACGTTGCTCTTTAGAGAACTTATTATGGCGGCGTTACGTACTTTATAACAATTAGGCAGCTTGAAATTAAGTGTCCCTGAAGAAGGATTATTGAATGGCAATTGCTATTGATGAAAAAGTAATCCCTGTGCGGAAACAGTTATTTTATAAATTTTTTCTACTCTGTTTACTGCTGATCGGCTGCTTCGTCTATCTCTGTGTTCAGCATGATTTTATTACAGGAGGATTAGCATCTATATTGACATGGAGCTTCCTTGTTCTGTGCACATCGATCGCAGACGCCGAATTTCTATTGAATTTCCCACTTCGACTTTTGTTCGGTATTCGCATGGTGATTTCAGAGGTTATTGTTTGGCCTAAGCCATAGCAATTAATGTCGTTTCTCTACTCTATTTCGTCGAGTATTATAAAACAACACAATTGACGACGCCCTTACATCTCGTTCTTACCACCGCGTATCCTTACTGAAGCAGTATAGCTTCTTTGTGCCGCGGGTACTTCTCTATCCATTAGATTTGCTGATTAACTTATGGATGTTATTCATCATAGAGACAGAGAATTTTTCACAATAAGAGTTTTATGCATGCGATTATGATTATAGTATTTTTTATATTGATATTTATTGGCTACTGCGAACTAGTGGCATCGATGTTAATCCATAAAGGGACTAGTTAGGCAGATAGAAACACAGTCAATTAATTCGAGAAAGCCATAAAAACAAGCCTTTTTATTAGCAGAAGCCTCCCTAAGTCCTTATAATGCCGCCGTTGAGCTACTCAGTCCCACACTATTTTTATCTGCTGCGCAGAGTCGAAAAACATAAACCCGCCAGCACAGGCCGGTTAAGCTGACCTGCCGAGCCTGCTTAATTCATCTGATCTTACTACTATTCTTTCAATGAGGTTTCTATGTTGTTGTCTTCTACCCGACGAGATTGGCTCGGGAATGTCCGTGGTGATTCCCTGGCGGGCATTGTTGTTGCCCTCGCCCTGATCCCAGAGGCTATCGCTTTTTCTATTATTGCAGGAGTCGACCCAAAAGTTGGCTTATACGCTTCTTTTTGTATTGCCGTACTCACCTCAATACTCGGCGGCAGACCCGGCATGATTTCAGCTGCGACCGGTGCCATGGCGCTGCTGATGGTAACTTTAGTCAAAGATCACGGCTTGCAATACCTGCTCGCTGCGACGATGCTTACCGGCGTATTACAGATAATTGCTGGCTATTTGAAACTTGGCGAGCTCATGCGATTTGTCTCTCGCTCGGTTGTAACCGGTTTCGTAAACGCGTTAGCCATCTTGATTTTCTTAGCACAGCTGCCAGAACTGACGGATGTGAGCTGGCATACCTACGCAGTCACTGCCGCTGGCCTGGCCATCATTTACTTATTCCCACTTATCAACAAGACCTTGCCTTCTCCTCTTTTAGCAATCTTAGCGCTTACTGCCGCCAGCACTTACCTAGGCTTGGATATCCGCACTGTCGGCGATCTAGGTGCTCTACCTGACACGCTACCGATATTCCTTTGGCCTGATGTGCCACTAACTCTCGATACACTGACGATTGTTTTCCCTTATGCTGCAGGGCTGGCAGTTGTAGGCTTATTGGAGTCGCTAATGACCGCGACTATCGTTGACGACCTTACTGATACGCCGAGCGATAAAAGCCGCGAGTGCAAAGCTCAAGGCATCGCCAATATCGGTGCCGGACTGCTAGGAGGAATGGCAGGCTGCGCAATGATTGGTCAATCGGTCATCAATATTAAATCAGGCGGCAGGGGCCGTTTATCTACCTTAGTCGCTGGAACAGTCTTGCTTTTAATGGTGGTCTTTTTCGAAGAGCAAGTGTCAATGATCCCCATGGGAGTGCTTGTGTCAGTGATGATAATGGTATCTATTGGTACCTTTAATTGGGGATCAATTCGCGATTTAAAGACATATCCGTTGTCGTCTAACCTAGTTATGCTCACAACAGTAATCGTTGTCGTTTGGACTCACAATCTAGCCTACGGCGTGTTGGCCGGGGTATTGTTAGCAGCCTTGTTCTTTGCAAATCGCGTCGGCCACTTTATGTATGTTGTCAGCGAGCGTAATGAAGCTGAGGATATGCGCAGCTACAAGGTAGTTGGACAAGTATTTTTTGCCTCCGCTGAAAAAATGCTCGCGGCATTCGATTTTAAAGAAGCAGTTAGCAAAGTGGTGATTGACTTAAACCGAGCCCACTTTTGGGATATCACTGCGGTGAGCGCATTAGACAAAGCCGTTATAAAATTCAGAAGAGAAGGCGCCGAGATAGAAGTGCGAGGCCTGAATGAGGCGAGCGAAACTATCATTGACAGGTTTGGTGTCCATGACAAACCCGAAGAAATCGATAAAGTATTAGGTGAACATTAATGAGCAATGAAACTGAAAAGTCAGTGATTACAGAAGTGCTAGCCTGCATCGACGGCTCCAGATATAGCTCAGCGGTTTGTGACTACGCTGCCTGGTTTAGTCTAAGTTTGTCTGCTCCGTTGACGTTGCTGCACAACCTCGAGCATTCTGAGAACGCGGCATCCTCAGATTTGTCAGGCGCTATTGGGCTTGGCAGTCGCGAAGCGTTACTAGAAGAATTAACCTCTATTGAAGCGCAGCGAAACAAACTTTTGATCGAACAAGGCAAACTCATGTTGGATGCTGCGAAAGCACGTGTTGTCGCCGCAGGAATAGCAGCCCCAACTCTCAAGCAGCGACACGATGGCCTTACCGAATCTCTGATAGCAATGGAGAATGATATTCGGCTATTGGTGCTCGGTGTCCGCGGCGAAGAACACGCTCAGGATGCGCATCACTTAGGCGGTCATTTAGAAGCGAGTATCCGCGCCTTACACCGCCCTATTCTGGTGGTGAACTGTGATTTTAAAGAGCCAAAAAAAATAATGCTCGCGTATGACGGCAGTGAAGCATCTGGCAAGGCTCTAGAGTTACTTGTAAACAGTCAGCGCTTCACCCACCTACCTGTGCATCTGGTTACTGTCGGGGAATCCCCAAGCACCGCTTCGGCACTTCAAGACTCTGCCACCCAAAAACTGCAGAGCGCCGGTCACACCGTCATCTCAGCAACGCTAGAAGGTGAGCCTAGTAAAACTCTGCACAGCTATCAAGATGACCACGATATCGATTTAACCCTAATGGGCGCCTTTAGCCATACCCGACTTCGAGAGTGGGTGTTGGGCAGCATGACGGTTAAAATGCTATTGAGTTCAAGCCGGCCGCTGTTGCTGCTTCGCTGAATTCAAGCTAACGATGAGTGCGTACTAACCCTGCTAAGCAGAAATAGCCTCGACTTTTCATTGGTGCGCCAATGTGCCAGCTAGGCAATAATTTCTTTCATGATCGGCGGTTGTTTTTTGCGCTTTTCCATTCAATCCCCCCCATGGAAGAAACTCAATATAAACCTCTAGATTAATATTCCAAATGCTTGCTTAGTTTCGCTCTGCAAAATAATACACTAAAAGCATCTATTTAATTGACCCGAGATATCAGGAAAAGTCTTTAGATTTTTCCTGATATCTCGATTTCGCTTCATTGCCGTGCAATGGATTCAAGTATTCACAAATAGGTAATGGAACTGAAAACTAAACTTCACAAAAACGTCTCACCACTGTAATTCTTCCCTCACATACTCTGATATTTGAATTAAATCAGGGACAGCAGCATGAACTTAGGCCAAGCAATTTCCCTCGCGGTAATTTCATCAGCCGCGATTTCTAGTCAATCCGCACTAGCTCAGCAAATAGAAGAAATTGTCATTTCTTCACCAATTAGAGACAGTCAAGCAGCAGCAATTGAAGCTAAACGCCAAGCGTTCAATGTAAAGGACATCATTTCTTCTGATGCCATAGGCCGATTTCCTGACCAGAATCTAGCCGACTCGCTAGGCCGCTTACCTGGAATTGCTATCGAGCGAGATCAGGGACAAGCAAGATTCATCAATTTCCGCGGCTCACCTTTTCGCTGGACATCGATCGCTTTTGATGGAATCGATGTCTTAGGAGCTGAGAACGGCAGAATACCACGCTTCGATTCTTTTCCTTCTGTTATCACAAGCTCAGTTGAAGCCAACAAAGCTATCACCCCGGATATGCCGGGAGAGGCTGTTGCTGGATTTGTTAACATCCAAACCTTCAGCCCATTCGATAGAGAAGGCTTTAGCCTCTCTTTAGAGGGTGGTATGGGCGAGCAGAATTTAGGAAATGGCGATGTCGAAAAACTCAATGGCAGACTGTCCTATTCTAATGATC
>JBLHVT010000058.1:0-19187 GCA_047628735.1 Glaciecola sp. | reverse complement strand
CTAAATCTTACGTTTGAAAATGGAGGCTGGGGTCGGAATCGAACCGGCGTTAACGGAGTTGCAGTCCGCTGCATGACCACTCTGCCACCCAGCCCATATTCTCTTTTGCTTTTACTTCTTTTCGTACCTTTTAGCTTGATCTCTCAAGCGGCGAGAATGATAGAGGATACAAGTCCGTGAGGCAAATTGAATTCGACCTAAAGCTATGTTTTTTCAGCTTATTCAGACAGCGCGATGAATTCTTCTTCTTTTATGCGTCCTTATCGGGAAGTTGCCTGACTTCCAATACGCCCTCGCTTGCTCAGTATCACACGCAGCGCTGTAGAGATGACACCAATGGATACGCTGCTCGCTTCCTTCTATGGCGGCCCTATGGCCTGTCGTTGCCGTGAGATTGGCTGAGCAGGTCTCTCATTATCAACCAATGAGCTAAAAATCAGACAAAACTTTAAATCGCTGGCCCTGTGCTTAGGGTACGAGCTTCTAGAGTAACGTTTGGGCTGAGGATTTTTGGCTTGGGCAAGTAGCAAGACCGGACGGTTATTGCTATTGAAGTCGTAAAAAATGGAGCGGGAAACGAGATTCGAACTCGCGACCCCGACCTTGGCAAGGTCGTGCTCTACCAGCTGAGCTATTCCCGCGTCTGAAGACTTATTATGCTCGCTTTTTTGAGCTGCTGGCAATTAAGAATTACTCTTGATTGCAGCTAATGATCAGTCTTCTTGGTACTTGAACCTAGCTGGTCCAAGAGAGGCGTGTATTCTAATGACTAGACCGTTCAAGTCAACAGGAAGCTGCATAAATCATTGAATATTTTGCCTTTATCGAGATCTTTAAGTCCGGATTAGGCCTAACTCTCGCTTGTGGGCCTCTGGTTGACCTTTAATTTACTTCTGGCTTACCTTCTGGCTTGCTTTTAGCTGCTTGAACCAGCGCTAGGAAAAAGCACATCCCAAGCCTTCTGAAAGTACAATCCCATGGACCAAAGGCTAAGCCCTGCTGCCAAATAAGTACCGGCGTAGCCCAGCTGTAAGATCCAGAATGGATAGTCGTCATTTGCTAACAGTAAGGCGCTGATTGCTATCATCTGCACCGTGGTTTTTAGCTTGCCAGTGAAGGCTACTGCAACGGCAGCGCGTTTACCCTTGGTGGCCATCCATTCGCGCAGTGCTGACACCAAGATTTCTCTGGCGATAATAATTACAGTCGCGGTCAGGATAAGCGGGTACACGCTCACCAGCATCACTAACACACCGGCAATTAGAAGCTTGTCAGCCACCGGATCAAGAAAGGCGCCAAATTCTGAGGTCAGGCTAAGCCTTCGGGCCAAATAGCCGTCTAGCCAGTCGGTAAAGCTGGCAATGCCGAACACCACAGCCGCAGCTAAATGGGCATAGTGAAAGTCGGCAAGATAGATGGCGATGACCACAGGTATCAATACTATTCGCGAACAGGTGGCTAAATTGGCTGCATTCATTGGCGTTTCACTAGCGGGCTGGCATCTTCAAATTCGATGGGGTTAAGAGTTACTCTAATTCTGCTGTTTGTTCTTGGCTATTCTTATTCTTCTTCGTAGCCTGCAAAGGCTATGCAAGCGACACAATACCTCAGCTAGCGCCTAAGACGCTAAGCATTGTGTAAGTGTCCATAGATGTTTTCGGCCAGTTTCTTACTTATACCAGTGACTTTCGCAATTTCTGATTCGCTGGCGTTTTTAATGCCCTGCTGGCCACCAAAGTATTTTAACAAGTCACGCCTGCGTTTGGGCCCTAAACCTGGTATTTCTTCCAGCGGCGACACCTGTCTAGCCTTGGCGCGTCTGGCTCTGTGGCCAGTGATGGCAAATCGATGAGCTTCATCTCGCACTTGCTGCAGCAAATGCAGCGCCGGTGATTCTGTTGGCAATGCCAGTTCGCGGTAGCGGTCCCCGTTCTTCAAAAACAGGGTCTCCTGCCCTGCTCGCCTACTAATGCCCTTGGCAATACCTAATAGCAATATCTCCGGCAGCTGAAACTGCTCCAAAACATTATGTGCCTGAGTTAACTGGCCCTTGCCTCCGTCGATTAGCACTACGTCGGGAATTTTAGCCTCGCCCTTGGCAAGCCTGGTGAAACGGCGCTTAAGCACCTGATCCATCGCCGCATAGTCATCCCCTGGGGTTATGTCCTTAATATTGAAACGCCGGTAATCACTTTTTACGGCGCCATTTTCATCAAACACAACACAAGAACCTACAGTACCTTCTCCTGACGTGTGGCTGATATCAAAACATTCAATACGGCTAAGAGCGTTCTCTTTGCCGAGTGCGTCTTGCAGCATAGTAAAGCGCTGTTGAATATTTTGCTTATTACTGATGTGGCCCTGCAGTGACTCTTTAGCGTTAGTTAGAGCAAGCGCCAGCCATTTTGAGCGATGTCCACGCACCCGCATTGATAGCTTAACTTTGCGGGCAGCCACATAGCTTAGCGCCTCTTCTAATTCTTTACCATCTTCTAGAACTTTCGGCACGATGATTTCGGCAGGAATGCTCGCGGCCTTTTCATCAGCTAAATAGGCCTGAGATATAAACGCCGAAATCACTTCTTCATTAGAATCAGCTAGGCGAAATTTAGGATAGAAACTTTTGCTGCCAATAACGCGCCCTGCTCTGACATAAATAACATGAACACAGACATAGGGCTGATTGAATTCGGCCGCAATAATATCAGCTTCATCGCCTTGGTTAGCCACATATTGCTGTTCTTGAATTCTGCGCAGACCAGCAATCTGGTCGCGAAGAACTGCAGCGCGCTCAAAGTTCTCTGATGCGGCGGCTGATTCCATGCTGTCGGTCAGCTCTTTTGTTAATACATTGCTTTTACCCTGCAAAAAAAGCGACGAAAAATGCACATCCTTGGCATAGTCCTCTTTTGAAATCATATTCACACAAGGGCCAGTGCAGCGCCCTATTTGGTATTGCAGGCAGGGCCTGGAGCGATTTTTAAAATAGCTGTCCTCACACTGGCGAACCCTAAATACCTTTTGTAGAATCTGCAGAGTCTCGCGGGTGGCATTGGCGGAGGGGTAAGGCCCAAAAAAGCGGCCGCTGCGCTTGCGACTGCCACGATAAAAAGACAAGCGGGGAAAGTCATCTTTGTCAGATAGCATGATGTAGGGATAGGATTTATCATCACGCAGCATTATGTTGTAGGGCGGGCGCAGTGTCTTGATTAGACTCTGCTCTAATAGCAGCGCTTCAGTATCACTGTTGGTGACAGTCACTTCTATCAATTGAATTTTGGCCACCATGGCCATGGTTTTAGTCGCTAGTCCCGAGGCGCGGAAATAGCTGCTAACGCGGTTATGCAGATTGCGGGCCTTGCCCACGTAAATCACATCCCCAGCCTTGTTAATCATGCGGTAAACACCGGGACGCGAACTTAACGTGGCTAAAAAGTGCTTAGAATCAAATTTAGCAGGCGCAGCGTCTTCGGCGCCGCCCGTTAGCACAGGTTTATTGGTGGGTTCTGTTGTTTTTGACATGTGCCAGCCACGAGTAGCCGCACTGGTCGGCTACGTAAAATCCAAAGATACAATCTTGGAAGGGGTTCGAGAACTTTAGGGCTGGGAGGTTAGCGGATACGGCGGCTAGGCTCAACTAGCAACTAGCTCAGCTCTAGGCATAGAATCACCAAAATCGTTAAGATCATCGGATAAACCGTACTTTACCGCCAAAACTGTCAGTTCGACGTCACTGTGAATGCCAAGCTTTTCAAAAACCCTATAGCGGTAGCTGTGCACCGTCTTTGGACTAAGCTGCAAAAACTCAGAAATTTGACTGACTTTCTTGCCGTCAGTGAGCATCTGTGCAATTTGAAGCTCGCGTCTGGATAACTTATCGAATAGAGGCTCTCGGCTCTGATTGAAAGGATCCAAGGCCAAACGGATTGCGGCATCGGCGGTTACATAGTGCTGACCTTCGTGAACCACTCGAATAGATTTAAGCATTTCTTCGACACCAATATTCTTGGTGATAAATGCTTTGGCGCCAGAGCGCAGCATCTGTGAGGGGATAATGCCGCGGGTCACGGATGACATTGCAATCACTCGCAGCTCAGGGTAGCTCTTCAACAGCCTTAAGGTTGACTCAATGCCGCCTATGCCAGGCATACGAGCATCCATTAAGACAATGTCAGGCAGTTGAGTTTCGCAAATCTGTATCGCTTCTTCACCAGTGGCAGCCTCCGCAATAATGCGCATGTCAATTTCGTCACCAATCATTCTAGCCAAACCTGTACGAACTAGTCTGTGATCATCGACGATAACAATAGTAATTGGTTTAAGCGGGTTAGGGATCATATTGTAATTCTCTCCTAATTCTTCAGCCTTGGGAGGTTGAAGTTAAGCTCCCTAAAAGATTTACATAATCTTACTTTACACTATAAATTAATTTCACAGGAGTTTTGGGGTACAAGCCGCAATGGATAAAATGGCAACTGGATCACAGTTTTTCTAAATATGCGGAGTTGGGGTTGAAAAATCGAAGGGTTGAACGGGTAGTTGTAGGGGTTTTTGTCGTGGGAAAATTCTTAGTTCAAACTAATCGCACTTCACTTTCCAGTGCAATTCCAAAGCGCTTTAAGACTGAACCAGCCATCTCCTGAGCCAATAAGACAATGTCTTCGCCTGTTGCATCCTGTGCATTAACAATCACCAAGGCATGCTGCTCATGAACCCCTGCTCCGCCTTTGCGTTTGCCACGCCAGCCAGCTTGATCTAATAACCATGCTGCGGGAATTTTAACCAGCCCCATCTCGCACACGTCAAAACAGGGTATATCCGGAAACTCCTGCTTTAGCGTCTCTGCTTTTGCCGCTGATACCAATGGATTCTTAAAGAAACTACCAGCGTTGCCCAACTTTTTTGGATCAGGCAGTTTGCTGCTGCGTACGCGGCAGACAGCATCGAAAACATTCCTGTTAGTGATTTCAGCGAGATCACGTCCTGCAAATTCAGCCAGTAACGCGCCGTAACTAATGTTAGGTGAATGCCTGATGGCCAGCTGCAAAGTCAATCCCAAAACGATTAGATGCTGAGCATCGGCGTTTTTAAATAGGCTGTCGCGGTAGCCAAATTTGCAGTCGCGGTGGTTAAGTTCAAGCACTTTGCCAAGTTTCTTGTCATAAACACTTACCGAGACTACAAATTGTTCGAACTCAACGCCATAGGCACCAATATTCTGAATCGGTGCAGCACCCACAGTTCCTGGAATCAAGGCCAAATTCTCTAATCCATGGAAGCCATGATTCATACAGCTTTCAACAAACTCATGCCAGTTCTCGCCGGCAGCTACTTTGACCAACCCCTTCGTGTTCAGCCGCTCTATGCCTTTAAAATTGATTCGGATCACTAGGCCCAGATAATCCGTGGACAGAAGGATATTGCTGCCCCCGCCTAACACCAACACGGGTATGTTGGAGGCTGCGCCAAATGCGAGGGCGTCCTTTAACTCATCGAGGTTTGTCACTTCACAGAAATGAGCGGCGCTAGCATGCACTCCAAAGCTGTTATAAGGAGCCAGATCGACGTCATGATGGATGTCAAAATAAACCTTCACTTAGATGCTCTTCCCTTAAAAGAAGGTGTAGGGTTATGTGATAAGGCAGATGTGAACTCAAGTGGAAACTCGCGCGCAATCACGTGATCTAAAAAGTGCTGACAGGCTTGCTCGACTAAATCCAAAACCAGCTCAAAGCCATCTTTGTCTTCATCACAATCGCCAATGTCACCCTGCGCACTATAATAAGGATCTGGCACACTGAGCCGCTGAGAATTCGTAAAGCTCAATAACAGCCTAAGTTTGTGCTCATATTCAGGCGGGCATTTAGACTGCATAACCGCCAGATTCTCTGCATCCATGGCCAGAATGTAATCAAATTGTTCATAGTCCTGACTACTTACCTGCCTCGCTACTTGCCTAGAAAGATCAAAGCCTCTTAGCGAGGCTGCAGCAATCGATCTCGGGTCAGGGCTCTTACCAACGTGGTAGTTCGCGGTGCCTGCGGAATCGATCAGGACCTTTTCTCTAAGGCCTTTGCCCGCGACCAGCCTTTCAAACACTCCGTGGGCGGTTGGCGAACGACAAATGTTGCCGAGGCAAACCATTAAGACTTTGAGCGTCCGCGCAGGGGCTTTCACCTTCGCTGTCACTTTACCTTTCTCTTTACCTTTCTCTAGGTTGGACGCCATAGCCTTAACTTAACTGCGCCTCATTAAAAACTGGCGCACGCCTTCAAGGTCTCGCTCAGTGTCTACACCTGAGGGAATTTGCTGTGACGACACCTCAACATGAATTTTCACGCCGTTATAAAGCGCTCGCAGCTGTTCAAGCTTTTCTGATAGTTCAAGCTGCGCCACTGGCCATTGAATAAACTGATTTAGCACTTCAACACGATAGGCATAAAGACCTATGTGGCGATAACAATTTTCAGCCGGTACGCATGCATTGTGAGGCAATGTGCAACGGCTAAAATACAAGGCAATGCCGTTCTTATCGAAGACTACCTTCACCGCATTGGGGTCCGCTATTTCAATTTCATCAGCAATGACCTCGCATAACGTTGCAATGCCAATATTTTTTTTGCTGACTATATTGGCAGCAACCTGATTAATCACCTCCGGCGGAATGAGCGGTTCGTCGCCTTGCACATTAACCACCACATCAGTCGCCGACAAGCCAATCAAGCTAGCCGCTTCTTGCAAACGGTCAGTGCCTGAGACATGGGAATCGGATGTCATTAACACCCGGGCGCCAAAGTTCTCAGCTGCCGTTTGAATCCGCGAATCATCGGTCGCGATGTAGACCGCCAGAGCCTCACTTTTCAGCGCTTGCTCCCAAGTATGCTGTAGCAACGGCTTGCCCATCAAATCCAACAATGGCTTGCCGGGCAATCTGGTTGCAGCATATCTAGCCGGAATGATTACGGTAAAAGACACTAGAGATTGTCTCTCTCTTCTAACGTGATCTCACGGGCCTCATTGATTAACATAACCGGCACCCCATCACGGATAGGAAAAGCAAGCGCATCAAATTTGCACACCAGCTCATCTTTAGTTCTATCATAATGTAATTCACCCTTGCACAGCGGGCAAACAAGAATGCTTAAAAGTTTTTTATCTAACATATTATTCGCCCTGCATTTAGTTTCAGCACGCCCCTAAAATTTAAGCGGCAGTCTTAGCTTTTAGTAACGCCACCACGCCATCAACAAAATCATCCGGCAATGTTAACGCTACCTTCAAAGTCCAAAAATTTGGCCTCGCGAACTCTTCGCATTTTATGGCATCTTTTTCTGTCATCACGATGGGCTGAAATTCATCAAGATTGAGTTGCTCGAAATCTGTTTTGGAAAAACTGTGGTGATCCGGGAACGGATAGCGCTCAACTTGATAAGACAGTGTTTCAAGCAAGTTAAAAAATCGCTCAGGATTGCCAAGGCCGGTGACAGCTTGAAGTCGGTTACCCATATTAAACGGCGCACCGGCAAAGGGTTTTCTCTCACCGCTTTGCTGATTTACAAAAACTGTGGGCTGCAATTCTAACACCCCTAAATCAGCGTATGGCTGCAGCTTAACTTTAGCTGCCAGTATCTGCGGCTCAGTCAAACTATCAACGCCGTTGAGTAAAATAAAATCAACCTCCCCCAAGCGCTCAACAGGTTCACGCAGTGGCCCAGCCGGAAAAACCCTTGCGTTGCCAAACATGCGCTGGCCATCAACAACAGCCACCTCAATGGTGCGCGGCAGGTTATAGTGCTGCAACCCGTCATCACTGACCACCACATCAACATCAAAGGAGTCAACTAGGTGGCTGTAAGCGCGATCTCGAAGCGGGTCAACCACCACCGGCACGCAGCACAGCTGTGCGATTAGTTTAGCTTCATCACCGCTTTGAGTCACCGGCGTATTTTTATCAACACTCAGCGGCGCATCCGGCGCGTCGCCGCCGTAGCCTCGGCTTATCACACCGGGCTTATAGCCGCGGGTTTTAAGGTCATTAATCAATGCCATAACAACCGGCGTCTTGCCGGTGCCACCCGCGCTGATATTACCTATAACAATTACTGGCACAGATAACACAAGCCGATTTGGATTTGACTCAAGCTTTGCTCGGCGAGATTTTGCTAAAAATTGAAACAATACAGACAGCGGCAAAAGTAGCATCAGCCAAAGGGATTTTTTATGCCATGATTTTTCTAAGAAATTCATTGCGGTTAGACTGAATCGCTATCGGAAAACTGAATTCGATGTAATTTCGAATAATGGCCATCGAGCTTTAGCAGCTCGTTGTGAGTGCCCGACTCAATGATTTTTCCTTGAGCCATAACTAAAATTAAATCGGCATTTTCTATAGTCGAAAGTCGATGGGCAATCACAAACGTGGTTCTACCTTTTATTAAAGTTTTCAGCGCATCTTGAATATGTTGCTCGGATTCTGAATCCAGCGCCGATGTCGCTTCGTCCAGAATCAATATCGGAGCATCTTTAAGCAGTGCTCTGGCTATAGCAATTCGCTGACGTTGGCCGCCTGACAATAATTTTGCATCGTCACCAACATGAGTGTCCAGCCCCAATTCCAGCTCTGAAACAAACTCCATCGCATGGGCATTCGTCGCCGCTTCAGTTGCCATTTCTACCAATCGATCAACATCAGTCTCGTTTCCACCGTAGGCTATATTCTCTAGAATAGTTCCGTTAAAAAGCACAACATCCTGAGTCACTATGGATATTTGATCCCGCAGATTTCTAAGTTTGTAGTCCCGAATGAGCACGCCATCCAGCTTAATCGAGCCTTCACAATATTCATAAAAGCGTGGTATTAAATTTACCAAGCTAGATTTACCGCTGCCAGACTTACCCACCAGCGCAATAGTTTGCCCCGGCTGGACAGTAAAATTCACATCATCCAGCGCCGTCGCGCGGTCGTCGTAAGCAAAGCGCACTGCTTCAAAATCAAACTTCCCGGCCGCTCTATCAACCTCAAAACTCCCGCCATCGATCTCACTCTCCTCATCAATGAGTGTGAAAATACTCTGAGCTGCGGATATCCCACGCTGAATTACTGCGTTGATTTGAGTCAGTTGCCGGATAGGTTTTGCAAGCTGGGCAGACGCGCCTATGAAGGCGACAAAATCTCCGGCTGACTTGTCCTCAAAAAAACTCGGCGACATAGCCAGCCACACCAAAAACGCTAATGCCATCCCAACAATTAACTGCACGATTGGCGCACTGACAGCTCGGATAAATGCCATCTTCATGTTTTGTGCGCGGGTGCGTTCGCTTGCGGCAATGAGTTTGTCAGAGACAAATCTGTCAGCGTTAAACGTTCGAATAACTCGGTGCCCTTTAATCGCTTCTTGGGTGATTTGAGTCACGTCACCCATAGAGTCCTGAATGCGAGTACTGTATTTTCGAAATTTCTTGGACGTGTAGCTAACGATCTGACCCACCACCGGTCCAATCACAATAAAAGCCAGCGTCAACTGCCAGTCTATGTAGATTAAAAAGGCCAAAAGCCCAATCACAGTAAGGCCTTCTCGAAACACTACCGCTACCGCATCACTGGCCGCCGCCGCGACCTGAGTTACATCATAAGTAAGCTTTGAGACCAAGCGTCCGGAATTACTTTTGTCAAAGTAGCTGGAGGGCAAGCGCACCAAGGTTCGGATCAACTCACCGCGCAGGCTGTGCATAATGTAATTCGCTAAATGCGCCATTGAGTATCCACCCAAAAAGCCGCCAATACCGCGCACGATAACAATTGCAATTAGGGCAAGTGGACTTAGTATTCTAAGTTCGGTGTAATTTTCAGCCTCGATAGCATCAACCGTCCAACCCAGCCAGGCATTGGCCGCCGGCGCCGTAGCTGCAAACACGATAAAGCCAAAAATACTGGCGCCAATCGCCAGACGCTCGCCGCTTACGTAACCAAGCAAACGCTTGTATAAAACCCAACCACCGCCGTCTTCGGGAGGTATAGATTCTGTTTCAGGGTCAGTTATCATTGCTTAATTAACCGCCTCAGCCCCTGAGTTTTCGGCAGATCTCTGGGTGGCAATGTTTAGTCGGGTGAATCCAGATTGGCCGATGACATCCATTGCAGTAACAACAGATTGATGAGTGGCTAGGGCATCGGCCACTAAAATTATCGGAAGTTTTACATTACCATTAGATTCAATTTCAAGAGCGCGCGCTAGAGTGCTGGCTTGTGCGTCCACCAACCCTTTACCGTTTATGGTGTAGCTGCCATCAACGGAGACAATGATTTCAATTTGCTCTTGTTCACCCTCCACAGCTTCGGCATTGGCCTCGGGCAGATTAACCAATAGGCGAGTTTCGTTGCTAAAAGTGGTTGTAACCATAAAAAATATCAGCAGCAGAAACACCACATCTATAAGTGGCGTAATATTGATGACCAACTCTTCTCTTACAGTGCGTTTAAATTTCATCTGCACCGAC
This sequence comes from Glaciecola sp., assembly GCA_047628735.1. Taxonomy (GTDB): domain Bacteria; phylum Pseudomonadota; class Gammaproteobacteria; order Pseudomonadales; family Pseudohongiellaceae; genus UBA9145. The sequence goes on along the minus strand of JBLHVT010000058.1, from coordinate 8,690 downwards.
CCAAATTAACCGCCGACTCAAATTAAATTGTACTAATTCAATCACTCTATTTCTACCTTGCGATCGCTGTGCAAAGCATCAACCAATTTAATCGACTCTTGCTCTAAACCAAGCACTAAAGAATCTACCTTGCGGGAAAAAAACCGGTGAAACATATAGGTAGGTATTGCCACGCTTAAGCCCGCGGCAGTGGTGATAAGTGCCTCCGATATTCCGCCAGCCAACGCGTTAGCGTTGCCTGTACCCTGCAGCATGATTTCACTAAATACCCGAATCATGCCGACCACAGTCCCAAGTAAACCCAGCAAAGGTGTAATTGCCGCAATAGTTCCGAGGGTGTTCAGGTAGCGTTCAAGGTCGTGAACCACCTGAGCCGCAGCCAGTTCGATGCTTTCGATCATAGCCGCTCGGCCATATTTAGATGTCGGTAAGCCCGCCGCCAATATTTGGCCTAAGGGAGACGAAAGTCGTAGCTCTTTAAGCTTGGCTGAATCTAATTGATTATTTTTGAGCCAAGTCCAAACTTGAGCTAGTACATATTTAGGAGTGATACGTGACGAATTAAGAGTCCAAAAACGCTCAATTACAATGGCAATAGCCACGATGGAACAAAGAATAATGGGCAGCATTAGCAAGCCACCTGCCCTGATGATTTCTATCACAACTTTTCTCCAATAAATCAGCGCGTTAGATTAACATAGTCGCACTACAACGTTGTACTGGTATCGGCACGTTTAGGGACATCGCCAGTACCTAGGCTGAGCCTGTCTAAACAAACGTGGGTCACCAAAAGCCAAACCGCTTAGAATGCGTTTATCGCCTGCCCCCAGCACTTCATCGCTTATCTCAAAACTAAGCATCCCAGTTTCTGAAGTCAGATAGGTACTGATCCCTAACGCGTCATATCTTTGAAGGATTTCTTGCGCTGGATGGTTAAAACGATTGCGATAGCCAACCGTAAAAACCGCCTGCCCCGGTTTTACGGTTTTCAAAAACGGATAGCTTGAAGAGGTCTTACTGCCATGGTGAGGGGCAATCAGCAATGTGCTTTGCAAATCAGCCCCATAACGGCTTAACAATTGGTATTCAGCTACTTTCTCCACATCGCCAGGAAGCAGCACCGCAGCATCTCCATATCGCACTTGCAGGACACAGGAGTTATTATTGCTAGAATCCTTAATCGGCATGGTCTCTAGAAAGCTAAACTCGACACCATCCCAAACCCAGTCCTGCGCCTCATGACAATCTGCCACTTGCCGGCTTTGCACCTTCACATCGGCGCTCGCTACTATGGATTTAGCGGGTATAACCGCCAGCAATCCACTAAGTCCCCCTGCATGATCGGTATCACCATGACTCACCACAACCATATCCAGCTCCGAAACGCCCATGGCTCGCAGGGCTGGAGCGATAATGGCGCGCCCAGCACTAAACCCCGAGTCACGGCCGTTGCCTGTGTCATATATCAGGTTATGCTGCGTAGTCCGTACCAGCACAGACAAACCTTGACCAATATCCAGCACATTTACACTGAGAACCGCCTCAGGAGTTTGAGGCGCCGACCACATTAAGGGCATCAACAACGGAACCCCGAGCCAGCGTGTCATCCCCAAAACCGGATAGAGTTGAAGCGCTATTCCAACTCCTGCGAATGCCCAAGGGATGAACCCCCCTGGCAGCGCATTTAACTCAAGTAACGCCATTTGCCCAAAATCCCAATATTCTATTAATTGAAGTCCCCCTACTAGGGATTCCAACAAATACTCCACTAGGCTAAACACCGGTGCGGCGAGGGTGCTTCCCAATCCAGCAAGCAGGGCAAACAGCAGGCAAAGGGGGACTACAGCAAAACCGAGTATAGGTATTGCCAGCAGATTAATTAACGGTGATAGCATGGAAACTGGGAGCCCCCAAACAAGCAAAGGCAGCAGCAATGCGGCGAATACGTTGAGCTGGGACGCGATTAAAAGGCGCAACGTGCACATGGCGCGCGAAAGCTTGCCGCACCAATATTCTTGCTCTCCTATTTTCTTTCCTAGCCCCTCTCCTTCTTCACCACTCTCTCTTTGTTCTCGTGCGCCTCGGTCAAACAATGAGTCTGGCAGCCGTGCACGTTGCCCCCCATTTATCAGCAGTAATAACGCCGCAACCGCTATAAACGAAAACCAGAATCCCTGGCTAACAGGTGCCAGCGGATCCAAACTCAGCACTGCCGCCAAAGCAAGCAGCCAACGCAGCGATACCGGAAGCTTGCGGCCAGTAAGATACAGCGCCATTAACACAGTGGACATCACCACCGCCCTTAATGTTGGCAGGGTAAAGCCAGCTAACCCAGCGTAGAACGTAGCAGCAAGCATGGCTAAAAGTGTTGCCAGCTTTTGCCTTGGCAAGAGAAAACTTAAGCTGAAAAATGGCCGCAAGCAGAGCCCCCCCAGCCAATACACCACTCCCGCAACTAAGCCGACATGAAGACCGGAGATGACAAACAAATGAGAGGTGCCGGTGTTCGAAAATAACTCGGCCTGTTCACGATCTATCTCATTCGCCACGCCCAAGACTAATGCGATAACCAGCCCCCCAACCTCAGACTCACTGGTATAAGGATTTAACCGGTCAAACAGATACTGCCGCAGCCTGAGCAAGCTTATGCCGGAAGCTTCTGTAACTGACATAACTTGGCGCACATAGCCCGTAGCGACAACGCCCTTGCGCAGCAAACTAGCTTCCCTGTCAAAGCCACCAGGGTTTGCAACACCGTGGGGGCGGTTCATTCTTACCTGCATGTTTCGCCGCTGCCCAGCGCGAGTGATTCTGGCATCGGCCCCGTAATCATTAAGCAGGACTTTGCCAGCAAATCCGAAATCACTCTGCTCAATCTGAAAATGATACTGGATGCCAAACTCTGTAGCCCGAGGCAAGCTAATCACAGCGCCTTTGACTGTAATTTCTTCTCCCTCTAAGGCGCTTGGCAGCCAAGCATCAAGGCCGCTGCGGCCCCAATAAACATGCCAGCTAAAGCCAACAATGAAAAACAGTAACCCAGCCAGGCCCGCTCTCAAAAGACTGTGTATCTCAGCCGGTTTCCAGAGGTAGCAGAAAAGCCGCCAAACAATGACTCCCACAAGTCCTAACGCGGCGGCGAACTGAAACAGCGGCCATGTCAAGCAAGGCACAGCGATCACCGCTAGAATTCCGAGTGTGTAAGCAATTAGGGAGAGTTGGAGCACACAGCAGTTCCGAAAAACAGGAACCTTCACCTTAGTTAAGGAATTAGCCTAACACCAAGAATCTGCCGATAATTAAGCTCCGCAAAACAAGCCTATTCGGAACGCAGTGCTTTCGCTGGTTGGATTGCTGCTGCTCTGCTGGCCGGGTAAATTGTCGCTAGCAGGGACAATACAATGACGCCGATAACGACGAAGACAATATCCATAGGATTTAATTCGGAAGGGAGAAAGTCTATCGGATAGACTTCCGCATTAAGCAGCTGCACCCCTAGCCAAGCCTCAAGACTTGCAGCAAAAGCTGACACATTAAGGGAACCAATCACCCCCAGCAGCACCCCGATCGTAATCGCAATAGAGCCGATGAACAGGCCTTGCCACATAAATATGCGACTAATCATCTTTGGACTCGCACCCATCGTGCGCAAAATAGCGATGTCACCGGTCTTATCTCGCACAATCATAATCATGCTCACAACGAGGTTAAAAGCCGCAACACCGATAAGCAGCCAAAGCATGAAGCCTATGATAGTTCTCGAAAACTGAATGTTTTGATAGATCGCGCCGAACTGGCTGGTCCAACTGGTGATTGTCACGCCGTATGGCATTTCATTATAAAGCACCAGCCGAATCTGATCGGCCGCTAAAACATCGTCACTTCGAAGCCGCAGGCCGTTGTACTGCGCTCTTATTCTGAACAGCGCCTTCAAAGCCGACAAATTGGTAATAACCAGCGCATTGTCCAATTCCTGAGAGCCTACTTTAAACAGGCCCACGATCGTAAAGCCTTTGAATATTGGTCGTGGTGAAATTGGGTTGATGGATATAGCCGATGAGAACAGATCAATTTCATCACCAAGTCCAACCCCTAGCTGCTCCGCAAGTGGCTCACCAATAACTACCCCCCAGCGGTTGTCGATTAGAGCTTCTAAACTGCCTTGGCGAACAAAACGACCAATTGCGGAGACTTTCGATTCAGACTCCGCCTCTATTCCATTTAAAACCACGCCGCGACTACTTCTGCTCGTGGCGGCAATGCCAGCCACCTCAATTACCGGTGCCACAGCAACTATGCTGCTTTGCATAGCAATGCTGGCACGGATGTCGCTCCACTGCGCGGCATCTAGATTTTCGTCAGTATTAATCGTTAGATGGGGAACGATTCCAAGTATATTTTCGCGCATTTCGCGATCGAATCCGTTCATCACAGAAAGCACGGTGATTAAAATGGCAATGCCTAAAGCCAAACCAAAAATAGAAATGGCCGACATGAAGGAAACTAGATGGCTGCGTTTGCCAACGCTGACATAGCGCGAAGCGATGAAGCGCGGGATGGCAATTTTCGCCTTATTGCTTAAGGAATTAGCCGACAAGCTGTCCGTCCTTAAGAATAAGTTTGCGATCCAACGAATCGGCCAACACCTCATCGTGAGTCACTACGACAAAACTAATGCCCAGCTGCTGGTTAAGTTCAGTCATTAAGGTCTGAATATCTAACGCGGTGTGGCGGTCTAAATTGCCGGTAGGTTCGTCCAGCAGCACGCATCTAGGCTCAGTCACCAAGGCTCTAGCGATAGCCACTCGCTGACGCTCACCGCCTGAAAGTTCCGCCGGTTTGTGCGCAACTCGCGAGCTTAAACCTACCCTTTCTAGCATTGCGGCCGCTCTTGCTGCCGCTTGCTTGCCCTTCAAACCACCGATAAGCAGTGGCATACAAACATTTTCTAACGCCGTAAACTCGCGTAATAGATGGTGAAACTGATAGACAAAACCCAAGTAGGCATTTCGTAGCTGGCCGCGCTCAACCTCATCTAAAGCAGAGATATCCTGCCCCGCAACAGTCACGTACCCGGAGCTGGCAAAATCTAGCCCGCCTAATAAATTAAGCAGTGTGGTTTTGCCCGACCCTGAGCTGCCCACTATCGCTACCTGCTCTTGACGCTTAATCTCTAAATTTACACCACGCAGAACTTCAACAGGTCTTGGACCTTCGTCGTAGCGCTTACAAAGATCGACACAGGAAAGAACAGACTCAGCACTACTCATATCTAAGAACCTCGGCGGGTTGAACTTTGCTTGCCCTATAGGCTGGGTAAATTGTTGCCAAAAAGCTAATTAATAGCGCGGCGGCGCTCACGCCCACGACCTCTTGCCAGCTAATCACTGTTTGTAAGTGAGAAATAAGGTAAATATTGGCACTGGGGAACAAAGCATTTATGCCATTTTCGATCACTAGGCTAATATCCGTGATGGAAAAAGCCAGTATAACTCCCGCTGCAGCGCCAACAAGGGTTCCTATAAGACCTGCAACCATGCCTTGGAATATAAAAATTCGAGTAATCGTCCCTTTGCTCGCGCCCATTGTGCGCAATATTGCGATATCGGCGCTTTTATCCGAAACAGCCATAACCAGCGTACTTATGATGTTCACCGCACCTATCATAACGATCATCAACAGCATGAATCCGGTGAGGTATTTCTCCATATTAAGGGCATTGAAAAGGCTTGCCTGAGCCTGGTCCCAAGTTTCTAGCTCGATTTCACCGTCACTATTAAGATCAGCAAGATTAAGACCAGCAAGCGCATTCGCGGCAATTGCACTTGCAGCAAAGATATCCTCAACCTTCATCCTAAGTCTTACCGTGGCGCCAGCATCATCTTTGAATAAGGATTTGGCCGCGGCCAAATTAACCAATGCAACGGTGTTATTTCCATACAGACCAAAGTCAGCAAAACCGACAACCCTAAAACTAGCAGCATCATTGAATGAACGTCTTATCAAACTTTGCAAAGCCGTAGCACTGAGGTCAGCTGAGTTGAAAACACCCAACTGGCTCGCTAATCTAACGCCCAAAATAATCCCATTATCAGTCTTGCCAAGCTCCTTTAGCAGGTTTTGATATTGCAGACTTGGGTTATTAACTACAGCAACTTCAAGTTTCGGGTCGACTCCACGAATTTGCACAAAAGCATTTGCTCCTTGGAACCGCAAGGTTGCGTCTCCCACAAGATAAGGGGCAGCGGCCACCATTTTTTCTGCACTTTCAAGCTCAGGTAAAATCCTTTCCCAGCTCTCTTCAATAGCCGCTCCGCCAGCAGTTACATGGGGTACAGCCTTTAATGCCTCACCTCGCAGAGTGGAAATTGAACCATTGATAACTGACATGGCGACGATGAGAATTAGGACACCAAGACTGATGCCCAACATGGAGATTAACGACACAAACGAAAGAATCAGGCTACTTTTGCGGGCCAAAGTGAAGCGCAGACCTATCCAAACTGATAATGGTAGTGCCATATTAATGCCATATTAGTACTATTTTAGTGTCACAAAATTAAACACCAGATGAAGGCTTTAGCAGGCTATCTCACATCCATTAATAGAGCATGAGAGATTTAAACTAGACTCATCACAAGTGAGAATATTTTTTGGCCTGGCCCTTTTGCAGGATAAAAATAGGACCTCGGGCATTAGTATTAACCCGCAGCCATATGAGACATTACGCCTGAATCGACTCAGCATGTCTTTGCAACAAACGTTGGACAGTTTTAAAACTGATAGGCATTACCGGCGTTGATACCTCACTCGAGATGGCCCGCAACGATTTGCCTTGCTTCTTAAGATCCATGATCTTGCGAAGTACCCGCTGCTCCATAGGGTTCTCAATCAGGCGGCCATTTTCGTGAATCATGTAGCCAAAAGGACGGCTTCCTCCGAGATAACGACCCTGCTTGCGCTGATTCTGCTTGATGCCTTTAATTCGCTCTGCAGATTTACGCCGCTCTAAGGCTGCAAACACGCTGGCGACTTTTTCAAAATTAACACTAAATTTTGAACTACTAATGTCACCATCAAGTTCAGCAATGTGAAGTTGTACTGATCTTTCTCTAAGGCGGCTGATCAACGCTAAAGCCTCACTTCCAGAGCTTACTATTCGCTCCAACTTACTACATAGAATCACATCGCCAGGACGCAGCAGTGTCATTAAACGCCTACCACTGTGCCGCTTATGGAATTCCAGACTCCAATTACAGTCTTCATCACGCAGTGTTTCAGTCATGTACCACTGTGCTGCAAGGCAGTAGGTCTGAATCGCGAGCATTTCTGGCTCTAAAATTTCTTCAAGCTTAATTCCGCCATAGGTCGCCTCTAATTCAGACGTGCGGCAATAAGAATAAATAGTCATTTTTTGTGTTCCCGGTTGTATCCCTAGCTTCAGTTTCCAGTAACCCGTTCACCCTAGAGCGTTAAATACTGGTGCCTCTTTTATTGCTTTCATACAGACATCGCCGAAATTCAACGTGACCTGTTTTGTTCTTAGTGTTCTATGTCGAGGGATAGCGGCCCTATTATTCACTCGGTTCTCTACTACTTGCTATCACAACCAACCTAATTACTTAATATCTTACCTGCCTCGCGACCTGCGCTGCCAGTTGCACACTCACTCGCTCGATACTTGTGTCGGTGTATTGGCAAAGCCACGTGGGTGGCCATTTTAACCCCACGACTTTTTTTTAATCAAGCCTCATGGTTAGCCATTACCGCAATTGGACTTGTAGTTACTACAAACTGTGGAAAAATAACGCAATTGCTTGTTTTTCTTTCTTTTTTTCACTTAAAAACAAGTTACTCAATTGAGTCTCTACAACATTGCTGCTATATTCCAGCGCTTATAGTAGCTATAACGGTTGTTTATGCTGCTCAAGCGGGAGAAAGTTAAGCCTGTGCTTCCTTTCCTCGACACAGTGTCATGCCAAAGCTGCGCTTACATTTTAAGTTGCAAAAGGTCAATGATGCTCGTGATAACTAAGCCTCAGTTAATTCTCAGGCCCCGGTAGGCGGTAGTGATCCCTCTTAAGACTTCTTACGACAAGCAGACGGCGAAATCACCGCTTTAAAATTGGTACAAATTTATTTTTCACTACTTTTAACGTGAATAAAATAGCAGAACAGCATTTCAGGAAACAGTATTCGTACTATTTTGCGATAAAACGCTAAACCGTCATCGTAAAATTGAAGCAAGCTTAGAATTTAGATTTTATAATTAAAACAAAGCCTTAGATGCCTTACAAAGCCTCAAAGGATTGAAAAAGATCAAAAAATTGGCGGTTACCACCCCAATTTTGGTGATACTTGCTTGTTTAGTTTAAGATCGCTTGCCTGATCAGGCCACTGTCCGGATCAGAGACTTAGTAAGAAATTATTCTTAAATAAGTCCTCGAAAACCTCCCTGAGCTTACTGTTCTGCCCCTAACAGATAAGTGAACTCATCATGAAAAGAATGTTAATTAACGCGACTCAAGAAGAAGAACTTCGAGTCGCACTAGTCGATGGCCAGCGTCTCTATGATTTGGACATCGAAAACCGTACCCGCATCCAAAAGAAAGCCAATCTCTACAAAGGTAAAATCACCCGCGTAGAACCAAGCTTGGAAGCTGCCTTTGTTGACTTCGGCGCCGAGCGCC